>CAYTUO010000454.1:0-3619 GCA_964441015.1 uncultured Pleurocapsa sp. | reverse complement strand
GGGTTTGAGGGAAAGCTACACGGCACCGTAGACCATATTGGCTTACAAATTAAAATATTTCCCAAATTGAGCATTCTCGACATCGAGATATTTTCTATGAGTGGATCGAGTTGCAGGAGTTGTAGGGCTTCGAGCAGATGTTTGGTATTTAAAGGTTTTTGGGTGGCAAGTGCCAAGCGACTGCTTACATAGTCGGGGTTTAACCGTTTAGTTCCCGTCACCTTAATCTCTTCTATGCCCCCTTCGATAATGGTAATAGTTACGACTGCTGCCTCTGGAGACAGGGTTTGATCTGCTTTGATGACTGCACCGGAATTGATGTAACCTTCCGTGACATATAAATTGGTCACTGCTTCTTCTGCTTGAAGGAGTTCGGCAAAGGTGATTTCTCGTTGGGTAAAGGGGTTGACTACCTGGCTGAGTTCTTCATCGCTAAAGGCCGTATTGCCGACAAACTCAAACCGTTCAACTCTAATCTGTCCAGGAATTTCTTCGCGAGGTGTGGGGGTTGGCTGAGTGGGTGGGGTTTCAAGGTTTGGCTTTTCGGGCTGAGATGGCAGTTCAGGTGGCGGTTCAGTTGTTCTGGGGGGAATCGGGTTGGGGAGTTGAGAGAGATAAGTCTGGCTCATTTCCCAGACGGCACTAGATTGATTGACGGGATAAGCTATGACTTGTGAAGTACTCCCCACGATACCGAGCAAAATTAGCATTAAGCGATCGCGCATATTAATTAAGCTTTAAATTTTAGCTTTTTTGTGATAAGGATCTTTGAAAAGTAGAAAAAATTACGCCAAGCGTCCGATTATCATCCGATTAGACAAATTTTGGTTTGGTGCGATCGCATCTAAGACAAGATCGGCTTCAATCAAGGAAGCCAGGGGTATTGACGAAAATCAGGCGGGCGTTTTTCGAGAAAGGCTTGCTTTCCTTCTGCACCCTCTTCTGTCATGTAGTAGAGTAGCGTTGCATTGCCAGCAAGTTCTTGTAACCCGGCTTGACCGTCGCAATCAGCATTAAAGGCTGCTTTGAGGCAACGAATGGCAATGGGACTCTTTTCTAAAATCTCATTGGCCCATTGAATTCCCTCTGCTTCCAATTGCTCTACTGGGACAACGCAATTCACCAAACCCATCTGTAGGGCTTGTTCGGACGTATACTGACGACAGAGAAACCAAATTTCTCTAGCTTTTTTTTGTCCGACGATGCGAGCGAGATAGCTAGCTCCAAAACCGCCGTCAAAACTGCCCACTTTAGGCCCTGTCTGCCCAAAAATTGCATTATCTGCGGCTATAGTCAGGTCGCAAATCAGGTGCAAGACATGACCGCCACCAATTGCGTATCCAGCAACGAGGGCAATAACAACTTTTGGAATGGAACGAATCAGGCGTTGTAGGTCGAGAACATTGAGACGAGGTACGCCATTGTCATCAATATAGCCTGCTTCTCCTCTGACGCTTTGATCGCCGCCAGAACAAAAAGCATATTTGCCGTCAGTATAGGGCCCAGCCCCCGTCAATAAGATAACACCAATGTGGCGATCCTCGCGGGCATCGCAAAACGCATCGTAGAGTTCAAAAACGGTTTTGGGACGAAAGGCATTTCGTTTGTGAGGGCGATTGATGGTAATTTTCGCAATTCCCCCAAATTTGTCATACAAGATATCTTCGTAGGTTTTAGCAATTTGCCATTCAACTTGCATAGGTGGCGGTAATTTCTGAATTGAACAATGCGATCGAGGCTTTATCGCTTTGGCAATCTTACCGCAAAGCGCGATCGCTATCCCCCTGAAATCTATTTCAATGTAAAAGCTAACAGGTACGAAGAAAAAAACTCTCTAGGCTAATTGCCGACTTTTAATAAAGTCAATTGAATATTATTGTCACCTGTCCAAAGATTAAGTTTTTATTAAGAAAAAACAAATTTGATTCCGGCGATCGCTTACAAGCTAACTGGCTCGTTTCAGTCACTTATCTTAAATAAATATTAGATTAAAAAATCCTAAATTAGAAGGGGATCGACATTGACAAGCTAAATATAGATCGATAACATATAAAAAGTAATTATAAAATTACTAAAAAAAACAAATTATTAATCAATAAATACCTGTAAGGCTTCTTTTTACAAGTCCCTTGTCACGGAATTATCAAAATGACTAAAACACAAGAAATTCGTTGTCCTAACTGCGGAAGTCATGCGAAACGGTTTCATTTTTTGAATAACCAAATTACTGAGACTTCCTGTCCAGCTTGCGATTATCTCATGGTTAATTGTTCTGTTACAGGCAAAGTCCTTGAATCCTATGCTCCTGGGATTGCTTCGTCCTGTCGCTAGTGTAAGAAGGCAGAGGGCAGATGGCAGAAGGCAGAAGGAGCAGAGGGGAAGAGGAGCAGAGGAGCAGAGGGAGCAGAGGGGCAGAGGAGAAGAATTAATCCAAAATCCTTTCATCTAAAATCCAAAATCTGATCAGTCGCCAATCACCGATCACCAATCACCAATCACCAATCACCAATTACTGATCACTGATCTAAGTTCTGGATGCTCGTAACTGTCCGCAAGCTGCATCGGCTTCTAATCCGCGAGAGTAGCGAACGCTAACGGCAATGTGTTTCTGTCTCAGGATGTCTGTAAAAGCTTGAATGCGCCATTCGTTTGGACGCTGATAGTCAGCTTCTTGAATGGGATTGTAGGGAATCAAATTGACGTGGGTTTGAAATCCCCGTAGGAGTTTCGCTAATTCCAGAGCGTTTTCCGGTAAGTCATTGACTTCAGCTAGGAGTATATATTCAAAAGTCACTCGTCGTCCCGTAACTTGTACGTATTGGCGACAGTCTTCTATTAGATTGTCTAGGGTATAGTGTCTAGCGTTGGGAATCAGTTGTTCGCGCAACTTTTGGTTAGAAGCGTGGAGGCTAACCGCAAAAGTGACTTGTAAGTGATGTTGCGCTAGCTGGCGGATTTTGTCGGGGAGTCCTACAGTAGAGATAGTTAGCGATCGCTGTCCGATTCCTACATCCTGATTCAAGGAATGAATCGCAGCCACAACTTCTTTGAGATTCAGAAGCGGTTCTCCCATCCCCATAAAAACCACGTTAGTCACTCGTTGCCCAAAGTCCTCTTGCACGGTTAACACTTGATCGACAATTTCATGGGACTTTAGATTGCGAGTAAATCCTCCTTTTCCTGTCGCACAAAAATCGCAAGCCATCGGACAACCAACTTGTGAGGAGACGCAGACAGTCAATCGCTTGTCAGTGGGAATGCCTACTGTTTCGAGAATTAATCCATCTGCGAGGCGTAAAAGGTATTTGCGGGTTTCATCTGGGGCAGTGCTGCGATAGTGTATATTAGAGCGACCGATGGGGTAATTTCCCAGACTTTCTCGCCACGACTTCGGAAATACGGAGATTTCAGAGAGCGATCGCGCCCCTTTTTCATACAACCATTGATGGAGTTGCTTGCCACGATAGGCGGGTTGTCCTTGCTGCTGTACCCACTCGGTTAATTGTGCTAGAGATTTGCCCAATAAAACCTCTTGTTCCTCAGTCTGAGTGGATGCCTTCTCCAATTGAATAGTCATGGTTGCCGATGTCACTGTAGTGCTGATTTGCTCATATCTATT
>CAYTUO010000453.1:0-3632 GCA_964441015.1 uncultured Pleurocapsa sp. | reverse complement strand
GGCTGGTTTACCCACTGCTGTTATTATGAGCCACCCAATTGAAAACCGCTATAAGATCTTGAGTCCGACCTGGCGGCAACTGACCGTGCAGAAAAGAGCGAACTTCTGCCGGACGCACATTTAATAACTCTGCCAAAACCTTGGCATTGTAGCCATTGCGAGTTAAATGGGGTTCCAAGTCATCGAGTCCAACAGCTAAGACCGTTTCAATCACTTCAGCAGTAACGGGTTTGGAGCCAATCGAATAAGCCTCTTCAAATGCCAAGGTCAAATATTGCTCTATCTGTAGAGGAGTTGTCAGTCGAGAAACTAAAAGAGCTATAGCCTCTTCACTTAGAAGCTCGGTCAATTCAACCGAACCTCCAGATGCTTGAGCGATCGCCCACTCAATGTACTCCCTTTGATGAGCGCGAATCCCTTCCAGGCTAAAAACCGTTGCCCGTCCGCCAATTTCTTCTAGATTTGGACGGCGCAGGTCATTTTTTAACTTGGGATGACCAGCCAAGACAATAGAAAGGGAACTGCCATTCCCATAAAGCCGCACCAGTTCAATTAACCGCTTCAATCCAATCAGCGTGCGGTGATGAAGGTCGTGAGCGTCATCGACAAATAATGCTACGGGAGTGCGACGTTTTTGCATCAATTCCAAAAGCTTGCGTTCCCGCGTTTCGGGTCCAGTGGGAGGTTTAAAGTCTTTTTCAGTTGAGAGGTCGTAAAACAGAGCCGTGATGAAGGTTCCCAGCTTTACTCGGTCTTTATCCACCGTTAGAGAACGCGAGACAATCACTTCTTTAGATTCTCGCAAATTCATCATTAGTCGTTGCAAGGTAGTCGTTTTCCCACAACCTACCACCCCAGCTAAAGCTACTAATCGCCCTTGGGAGATCGCCATTTTTAGTTCTTTAGTTAAGTGGGCATGATGTTCGGTTTCAAAATAGCCTAAATGGTCAAAAGGCTTTTTGAATCCGTAATATTCCATCACTTCACTTAACATGGCGACCTCCCGATTGTAAAATAGTCGCGGATTTGCGCCATCACTTCTTGTTTGTTTAAGGTTTTCTCGACTACCTCATTGATATAAGCCATCTGTTCGGGAGTTAATTTAGCCAAAGGTTTTCCTAAGTAATTGGCGATCGCTTTTTTAGCTGCAATGACCGTCGGAAAAAAGAATTCGTCGAACGGGTCGGGGTCAATGAAAGAAACTCGTGGAAACTCAATGATTTTCCCTTTTAACTCTTCTGAGCGAACCGCAGCAACCGTTCCTGGTAAAGCTAGTTGTTTAGCTAGGGCTTCTATCCGGTCTGCCCTTTTTTGCGTTCGCGTTTTTTTGAAACTACGATAGCTATGAAGCGGAATCGGACTCCCTACGGGAAGATAAGGACCATAACGTCGTTGGAGATGCTCGACGTATAATTCCGAATCAAACAAGCCCCACCATAGCGTTACCGTTTCTCCAGCTAGATCGGGATCTACTTCATAAAACACTCCCTCGACACAGATGCGAGCATCTATTCCTACTTTGCGACGTTCCGGTTCTCTAGCAAAGGTGCAAAAGCGTTCCCAACTACACATTTCCCGAATTCCTTGAGTGGGGAGGTTAGCCAGCCAGTCTTCTATTCGTGAATGAGCTTCGCTGCGATGGGGACGACTGTTGTAATGAAGGAGGAATTTCATCAATCCCGCATTGGCTTCGGCTTCTGTTTCTGGAGAATGAAGATGGTAAAGGGTTTCATGCATTTCCTTGACGGTACGGAAAGGACGTTCTACTTTCCCTTTGGCACGAGCCGTCACTCGTCGTCCATCAGATCGGGCAGGCATATGAGTTCGCACTTCAACCCCCAGATAACTCATAACTTTGTTAAAAACCGAACTACGAGCAATTGGACCGTTATCCATGTAAAGCATCTTGGGAATGCCCTGAAAGGGAAAATTTTCTTCTTTCTTGGCAGACATAGCGGCAAAAAGAAAACGCAGTGCTGCTCCTACGTCTTCTCCATAAACACCGTGATACTCTTGGTACGATACTCCGCTACGGTCATCGACGATGCTGTAAAGCATTAACAGAGGATGTCCGCGACCTGATTCAATCATTGCGGGAGATTTGACATGTTTTAAGTCAGACGGACTTAAATCAAAGTGCCAGCAATCATTACTTTGTTCGGCTTGGAAACGAACGGCAGGCGGTTGTCGGCGTAGAGTCTCGTAGTCATATCCCCACTGTTTGAGATAGCGGTTGACCGTTGCCTTTTTCAGCAACCCTTTAGGAGCTTGTAGATCGCCATCAGGGGTGTTAATTCCCTCTTCTTCTAACAGTCGTATAGCTTCTGAGGTAGAAAGATGACGACCCTTCTTATTCGACGTTCGGACTTTAAGCGCAGCCACTACCTCGCAGTAACGTTCTAAAGTGTCTTTTGGCATGACACGAGGTTCCCCACAATCGATTCGTCGTGCCGAATGGGGTTTTGTCTTTTCCCTTAAAGCTCGGTAGATTGTATCGGGAGAAACTCCATACAACTGTGCTGTTTCTTGAATTAATAATCTTCTTACGCGACTGCGAGATGGCAGTTGTACCAACCGATGTTTTAACTCTATCAAGGCTTCAGGGGGGATTCGTCTAGTCCCCATAATTCATTGCTCCCGTCTGTGACCCAGATTTTCGTCGATTAAGTCCCCGACGAGAGAGCCAATCGTAAAGGGTTGAGGGCGAACAATCCAATAATTTAGCGATGGAGCGTTTGCTAATTCCTTTGCCGAGGTAAGTCCGAATCTCGGCTTCAAACGCATCTAATTTCAGAGAAGCTGATTTGCGCCCTTTTGGTCTTCCTAAAGATTTTCCCTCAGCTTTCCGCTTGGCAAGAGCTTCAGTTGTTCTTAGAGAAATTAATTCTCTTTCAATCTCCGCCGCTAAGCCCAGCACGGTGGCAGCAATTCGACTCTGCATCGACCCATCAAGAACCATTTGCTGCTTGGCAATATGGACACTAATGCCTCGACGCATACAACATTCCAACATTTCCAATACCTGGAGAGTCGAACGCGCCATGCGACTGATTTCTGCAAAAATTACCACATCTCCTTGTTGACCCGTTTGCGTTAATAATTTCCCGACAGTACGGTTTTGCCAACCCACACGTCCCGATTCTGCATCTTCAACAAACTCGATTGCTCCTATGGCATGGGTGTTAGCGTACTCTAAAATTCCATGACGTTGGTTATCCAAGTCTTGGCGATCAGTCGAGACACGTACATAGGCATAGGCAACCATTGCTGTGAGGGATTCCAAACTAAACCCAATCGGGAATTAAACTAGACGGATAATATCTAGTTTAAACCACAATTTCCGCACATAGATGACCGACTAAAAGGATGGTTTTTTCTAGACGAGCTAGACTGTCAATAAGCTCAAAGCTTTGTCTAAAGAGGAGTTTAGCCTATTTGCAATTATTGTGAGCCGAAATATCTGTTTGCAAGCCCATTTGCGGATAATGTGAGTCAAACACCTTTCTTATTTGCAGATAATGTGAGCCGAAAAACCCCTTGTTTGCAAGTCGAGGCGATTATGTTTGCAAGCCACTACACCTAATGCCACTCCTACTTGCCCCATTTCTACTTTGCCCAATCGTCCTAGATAT
>CAYTUO010000452.1:0-3670 GCA_964441015.1 uncultured Pleurocapsa sp. | reverse complement strand
TCCAAGGGAGATATCGCTAGTATCAGTGGTCAGTAATCAGTAATCAGTTTGATTAAAAGCTATTCAGAAATTTGCATTAAATAAAAACTTTATAAGGTGGATTACTCAAGCATAACCCACCCTATAAGATGTTATTTTTGATTGATATAGTTTTTCAGCGCTAAAGCGCTACTACGAACTTTTTAAAAAGATTTATTCTCTAGCTACTTATTTAATCCATTGCGATTCCCTCGATCAGCATTCCGTTCTACTCCATAGTGATTTCCTCTATTGTCTTCAGAATTTTGAGTTTTGTCTTTTTTCATATTGTCGGAGCGATTTAGAGATCCTCTTCCAGGATGATTAATAATCGTCTGATTGATGATTTGAGTGACTTGATTATTATCGCCAGAAATCACAGCATCTGGATCGCTATTTTGCAAATTGGCAGTATCGGCTTGAGCAGGAAAATGAACAAATCCAATTAAAGTAGCACTAATTAAACTGAGTTGACCAATCTTCTTTAGTTTTTTCATCTTATTTATTTGACCTCAATAATTAATGTTTGATTGAGATAACCGCTCCCCCCTGTCTCTTGATTGACTTGAGTATTGGGCCCGATAAATTCAATTTGAATTGAATCGCGAATAGGATAATATTTCCCCGAAATCTTAATCGCGTGTTTGCCACGAGTAAGCCTGGGTGCAAGATTAATCGTTGTGCTGTTATTGAGTCGTTGAAGCAATTTCCCGTCTAAGGTAATATCTCCGGTTAGCTGAGTTCCTTTTGTCGAGGGATTTATTGTAAGAAAATGGGGGTGTCTTAGAGCATCTGCCTTGAGAGTAATCGTTGTTTCCTGGGTTTGCTGCTCGATTTGAGCCGCATCAGCTAGAGAAAAATAGTGAGTTTGGACAGGGACAGAGGCAGCTAGAACAACAGTATAGAAGATGGCAAGTAACAAAAGTCTCAGATTCATAAACCTAGATCGCCCCCATTCGATTTGGTTGAATTTCAGACTAGATAGGCTTTTTGCCCTAAAGTTAGGTGTAATTTGAATGATTACTACCTATTTGCTTTAGTCGCGCCAATTCTCGGCAGGGTTGTAAACGTCAATGGCAGAATTGCTCCTGATTTGAACGGTTGAACCACCTCCATTAGAGTCGCCACTACCCCCTTGCTGGCGGTGATGAACAGAGCGATGTTGCTGGACTGGCCCTTTCCCGCCGACATTGCCTTGCACGCCTCTGGTTACGCTCACATTTCCCCGACAGGATGGGTTGCTTTCCATAACAACATCATTGGTGCGGTCTGTTGGCTCTTTAGAACCGCTAATGTTGTATTGGACAGAAACATCAGCTTGCACGCATTGTGCCTTCGCCGAATCAGGCAAAAAGAATCCTGCTGTTAGGGTACCTGATAGAGTCAGGAACCCCAAGATTAATGCTTTCAATTGCATTAGTAACCTCCCCTAAATTAGCGACAGTAGGTAGAAGTGTGCGATCGCGTCACGGATCTACCCGATCGCGTAACTTGCGTACTCTCTTGGCGAACTACACTGCCTCTTCGGGAGCAACTGACGCGGTTGCTTCTGCTGCGAGTGTAACGATCCCAATCGGAGTAGAAACGAGTGTAAGGAGATCTGCGCCAACGCCATCTTGGGTTGACGTAACCCCGACTATCTCGCTCCGTGGTAATTCTGACATCTCCCGCTTGGACTTCGATTTCGCTGGCCGTTGCGATCGCAGGCGACCAAAACGCCAAAATCGCCAACAGGAAGATGAGTTGTTTCAAACACATTGGTTGAATCCCCAACTCAATGAAAACAGGGAGAGGGATTTTAGTCACCTGAATCTATTTAAGTGACTCCCTTCTCCCTCATCGTTACAATGGAATTAGCTACAGATTGAATAAAGTGATGGAGATTTCAACCCTGTCTAAACACAGGGTTGTTTACTAATCGTCGCAACCTGAGTTGCAAGAGCGACCGTGGCGAACTTTGTATTTACGGACATTTTCTTGACGAACTCGTTGTTCGACCATATTGCCCGAACCGTACTGATCGATTAGTTGATCGCTGGTTTGAACGTCGCCAGTGCTACCCTCTCTCGAACCACTCTGATAAATTCGGTTTCTTTGCATGGTTGACTGACTTCCGTAGTTATCGTTTCCAGTCTGATAAACGGTTTGCCGAGTATCTTGGATAACTGCACTGTCACCTTCATTGGCATGAACGGGGAAAGAAGCAATGCCAAGAGCCGTTAGAGTTAGTAAACCGAGGATTAGCTTTTTCATGGAATATTTAGCTCCCAATTACGAATTTCATCAATTACCTGACTCAGCGCTCAATAATTTTTGATTGTTATTGAGGATATTTTGTGTTTTCGCTAAGCAATTAAGCTTTCTATAGTTAAAGCTTAATCCTCTGCTCTTGGGATGTCAGTCCCAGCTAAAGTGGAAATTATTTAAGGGATTTTCAGTCAGGAATTTCAGGTAAAGTAGAAAAGAGTAGAAATAAATAGAGTTACGCCGCGTGCAACTGGCAAATGCAATTCTGGATCTTGTGCCACCCAACCCACAGGCAATCTATAACGAACTTCAAAATGTAAATGGGGTGCTTTTAGATCCGGCTGTCCCGTCGTCCCAACCGTTCCAATAACGTCTTCTGATTTGACCGACTGGCCGACGTTGACTCGAATAGTACCCAGATGAGCATAACGGGTTTGTCGGTCTTTGCCATGAGCAATAACTACTAAATTTCCGTAAGCTCCTTCCTGGCCTACAAATACCACAACCCCATCATCGGCTGCTAGTACGGAAGTTCCTGATTCAGCTAAAAGATCGATCCCGCTATGAAACAGCGTCTGTCCAGTAGTAGGATTTTTTTGCCAACCATAGCCCAAACCGATTTGAGCGACTTGCGGTAACGGATAGCTTTTTAGTCCCGTGTAATTACTCTTTCTCGAATTTTCTCTGGGATTCCAAGCTACCCCAGGAATAAATACAACTTTGGGACTTTTTTGACAACCATTGAGTTCAAACAAGACATCAGCCCTCACGCCATAAGCCTTTTCTAGATCTTGCCAAGTCGCCCCCGCCGGAACTTCTAGACGAACGCCGTTAAAAGGTGGAATGAGTATTTCTTTGCCGACAGGGATCGTCCCTCCCTGCAAAACGGGATTGAGTCGAATCAGCGTTTCTGGCAGCAAATTATACTTTTGGGCAATACTGGCTAAGGTTTCGCCTGGAGCAATTTTATGACGCTGCAAGCTAGAGAGAATAGGTGGTGGGCAAGATAGTCCCTGGGAATTGGTTTCGCTCTGTGACTGTGCCACAATCCTAGAGGTGGTAATTTCTATTGGAGATAAAGATGTCCTATTGACTGAAGCAGCCAAAATTTGAGTAATGAGCCAAGATATCATCCTTAACAAGCAACCTAGATGTCGAAGTGTTGGTTAAAGCACTCGTAAAATACTTGGAATCGTTTTTATTGCCTCTAAAGCGCGAATCTCCTCCAATGCCTGACGAAAGTTTCCTTCTCGGACATAGTGAGTCACAACGACGATTTCTGCTAACTCGTCTTGGAAACCAATTTGCACGACCGACTCCAGACTAACCCTATGCTTGCCGAAACAAGTTCCTAAATGACAGATTACGCCAGGAAGATCCAGGCAAAGAAAACGAGCATAGAAGC
>CAYTUO010000451.1:0-3672 GCA_964441015.1 uncultured Pleurocapsa sp. | reverse complement strand
CGGGAAGATTTTCCATTTGATTAAAATCGCAGTCATATACATTACCTAAATAATCAATTGATAGCTGATTTCGGCACATTAAATTAGCCACAGTACTGGCATTATAGTGAGATTCTAAAAATTTTAGATAAGGAATGTATAAACACTTATCTTTCAAATAATTTTTAACCCTTCCAATTGGTAAGTTAGTAATCGTGAATAAATGATTAAATACAATTCCAAAAGTTTCTTCTAGATAGTTTTTATAATCTTGTTCCAATTTGACTTGATTGGGAGTCAAAGAAAAATTTTCACTTCTCGGCACTTGAGGATTGTAAACCAGATCTAGAATTAGATCGGAATTTTTACCATAACCGAGTTCGTTTAATCTCTTTAATGCCTGAATACAAGCTTGATAGACTCCTACACCTCTCTGTTTATCTACATTCTCTTCTAAATAACAAGGAAGCGACGCAATTACTCTTAATTGATACTTAGCAAAGTATTCGGGTAAATCTTCCCACCCTTTCTCCAAAAAAATAGTTAAATTAGATCTAACAATGACTTCTTTATCTGCCTTTCTTGCTGCTTCTACTAACGGTTTAAAACCATAATTCATTTCAGGTGCGCCGCCAGTCAAATCGACTGTTTGAATCTGAGGAAAATGGTTAATTAATTCAATTAATTGTTCGCCAATCTCTGGTGATAATTCTTCTGTTCGTTTAGGACTTGCCTCTACATGACAGTGATTGCAAGAAAGATTACAACGCTTACCTAAATTAACTTGTAAAACTGTAATTTTCTGTTTAGTTAAGGCGCGATCAAGTTTTTGATGAAATGGTGTAACTTCTGTTGCTGATTTAATCATCGATTTTTCTTAAAGCAATAAACGATATCTTCTCTGTGCCATTCCTTATAAAAAACAAGAAGATAGCAATAGGGGGAGAAAATTAAAGACTAGCGAGCGAGACGCTTGCACTATAGGACTAATCACTAACAACATTCACCTGGACTACAACAAGCAGCATTAGGATTAATTTCTGTCATTCGATAATCTAATCCTTTTGTTTCTTTTGGATGGCGGATTGCCTTATTTTTGCAGCTAAAAACTTCTGCTTCTTCTAAAGGAATTTCTGGATAGGGAGAGATAGGAATAATATCTTTTGTATAGGGACTTTTGGCATTGGTTAAAATCTGATAAGTCTTATCGCAAACTGCCATTCTTTCTCCGCGACAAAAGATATGTCCATCATCGTCTTGTACTTGTTTCCAAGGCCCTTTGTAAATAATCGCTTGCTTGCGTTCTAAACAAGGCCCTTCCTTTCCTTTAAAAGCACGAACGGTAACGGAACGAAATTCAAGGCCATTGATAACTTGCCACGGTTTTTCTTCTCTTTTCAAAATTTCAATCCCATAAAATCCGGCTTCTTCAAACATTTTGAGGAAGATATCTTCTCGAAATGCCCCTGAAATACAACCACTCCAAAGTTCGGGATCTTTCAGCATTTCAGGAGTTGGATCTTCATCGCAAACAATATCAGAAATAACGGCTCTTCCTCCACGTTTGAGAACGCGATAAATTTCCTGAAATAACTGTTGCTTATCTTGAGGGCGAACTAAATTGAGAACGCAGTTAGAAATGACGGCATCAATACTATCATCGGGAATTAATGGATATTCATGACGAAGGCGATCGCACTCCACATCAAACTGACTTAATTGTGTGATAGAAGTAATGGGATTGTCTCGCAACCACGCTTCTACTTTCTCTAAATCTAACTTGAGATCTTGAATTTTCCCCTTGACAAATTGCGTATTATTATATTCAACTTTGCTGGCAATTTCTGACTGATATTTTCGGGCTAGATTCAGCATGTCCTCATTGAAGTCAACCCCAATGACTTTACCGGTTGCTCCTACTTTCTGCGCTAAAATATAGCAATTTTTACCCGCACCAGATCCCAAATCTAAGACAGTCTCGCCAACAGAAACATAACGAGTCGGATCGCCGCAGCCATAATCTTTCTCAATAATTTCTTGGGGCAGAATATCTAAATAGCTTCCTTCATAGTCTGTCGGACAACATAGACTAGGCTGTTGCTGTTTTGCACCAGCTTGATAGCGTTCTAAAACCGCTTTTTCAAGGTCATAAGCGACTGAAATAGAAGAATTCGGCTGCTGTTGGGAGATAGCGTTTTCGGTCACGGAAGAGTTTCCTTTTTGCTTTGATTACAATGAATAAGGGAAAGTATAAATTCAAGCTGAAATTATTTCCTAATAACCTTGGATAGATTTAACAGTTGTTTGCTTTTAAATGCATTTAATCAAGTGAAAATGAGTTTTTCCTGAGAATTTGCTGGAAATTTGCCGATCTCAAACCCATGAAAATGAAATTTAGCAATATTGGTATCGTACTATTATTGACGACACTGAGCTACCTAAAACCCATACTGGCTCAAAGTAGAATCGATCGCCCTTCCTTTTTCCAAGACGGAGAAGAGTTTATCGAACGAGAAATTCAAAAGCTGGAACAACAACAGTCTTCTCAAGAAGGCAACAACCCTCCCATGCCCCTTACCATCGATAATAGGGAACTGCGATGGCAAAAATTTATCTTCCGAGAGGGGGAGTTCTCCGTCTGGATGCCAGAGGGAATGCAGAGTGAGGAAACCGTAGTGCTAGACACCACCGCAGGAGAGATGGCTTTTAAAGCATTTGCCACGCATCCAAAAACCTATCGATTTCTAGCCGCCTACTCCGACAAGATCAACGCCTCAGCGATCCAAAACCCAGAAACATTTTTAGCCTCTGTACGCGACTCAATTGTGGCGAAAACAAATTTTCAATTAACCAGCGATCGCGCCATCTCCTGGAAGCAATATTCAGGAAAACAGTTGAGTCTTCAGGGAGAAGAGGAAACGATTACCTACAGGGTATATTTAATTGGTCAACGAGTCTATCTCCTCGCCGTGGGACAAAAGAATACAGAAAAAGTATCGCAGGAGGCAATTAACTTCTTTGATTCCTTTCGATTGTTAGAGTAGTTACAGCGATCTCACCCAACTATCCCATGTCAAAACCAGAATTTGAATCAGAAATTCTCTCGCGTCTAGTTCAACTAGAAGTATCCTTTTCAGAAAAGCTATCTCGCCTGGAAGAAGAACTAGAGGAAACTCGCTTATTACTGCCCGATTTACACCGATACGGCAAACTGCGAGATTTGTTATCAAAGGAATGGTGGAAAGAAGCTGATGCTGAGACAGTGAGGCTCATGCAAGAAGTTGCAGGTAATGATCGCCAAACGGTTTGCACTCCCGAAGACATAACAAACTTTTGCTGCAACGGAATCCGCATCATCGATCGCCTTTGGAGAAAATACAGTCACAATCGTTTTGGCTTTAGCATTCAACTACATCTCTATCAAGGCTTGGGAGGCAATATGGACACGCTTAGAGCCTACAATAACGAAATTCTAATTCGTCTGGGCGAAGAATTAGGCTGGTATAAACCTAAAAAATGGCTAGATTTTAACGAATTTGATTATACTGCTCCTTTAGCTGCTGGTAGTCTACCTGGTTATGGCTGGCACTCCCCCTACAGACCAAAGATAACCTATTGTTTCTTCATGCGACTGATCGATTGCGGACTCTAATATCAGTGACCAGTTATCAGTTATCAGTTATCAGTTATCAG
>CAYTUO010000450.1:0-3677 GCA_964441015.1 uncultured Pleurocapsa sp. | reverse complement strand
ACTCGATCCGCAAGTTGTCTTTATTTGGTTCAGTATTAAGAGATGATTTTACTAGAGAAAGTGATGTAGATGTTTTAGTAGAATTTGAACCGGGTAAAACTCCAGGTTTAGCTATCATTACGATGGAAGATGAGTTATCAAATCTGATAAATCGCCAGGTAGATTTAAGAACAGCAGCAGATTTAAGCCGTTATTTTCGCGATCGAGTCTTAGCGGAAGCGATGGTTGTTTATGAGCAAAGTTGACGATTTAACTCGGCTAAAACACATCAGAGATTCAGCAAAAGAGGCGTTATTTTTTGTCAATGATCGCACTAGAGAAGATTTGGATCGCGAACGGATGTTATCTTTAGCGCTAGTAAGATTGATAGAAATAATAGGTGAAGCAGCTAATAATGTTTCTGACCCTTGCCAAACTCAGTATTTCAAAATACCTTGGCGGCAAATTATCGGCATGAGAAATCGTATAATTCATGCTTATTTTGATGTTGATTTAGATATTGTTTGGCAAGTAATTACTCAAGATTTAGGTTCCCTTTTGATTGAAGTTGAAAAAGCAATAAAAGATTTAGAAACATGATATTAAATCTTGGTAAAAAAGTGCGATCACATCTCTCAGTTCCTCTAGGTTCAGAAGTGGTGCGATCGCCTTGTTAAAACTCTTGGTACAGAAGTGCGATCGCGCTTTTGAGAGAACTGTTACTAAACTCTAGCTATCATAAAAATGAATCAGATCGAGCAGAGGTTTTAACCATGCAAAAAACAACTCTTCCTATTAATTTATCCCAAACAGAAGTGCGATCGCAGGCTGACCCTATCAATCTCCCAACGTTAACACTGAGGACGACACATCCACCACCAAACGGCGTGTTTTTAACCACTGACGACCGAGTAAAACTTCAGATAAACCCTGCCCTACATGAGCAGAAACATCAAATGTGTTGCCATCAATTCGCACTTTTCCTAAAAAAATATCAAATCGTGAATCTCCCTGTGCTGTTCTCATAGTTTGTTGGTCAACATAAATCCAACCAAGGGCATCTAAATCTTGTTCGTTAATTGCCAACCAACCGGAAAAACCCGTATCAAACATGGCATCAACTAATATTTCTAAACCATCAGCAGCAAGTAATTCTATTTCAAAAAATAATCCATCCTCATCACCAAAAAAACCGGAAATCATATAGTTCCGCACACTCCGGTTTCATTGATGCGGAAAATATGCAGTTTGGCATTTGGGTATTTCTGATGCGCTATTTGAGCAACGACTAAATCATCGCGATCGAGAAAATATTCTTTACTATCTGGCTCAATTGCTATGTACCAATTGTAGTGAGTTTTAATTAAATCGGGCTGCACTCTATCAAAAATTGGCTTGCAGCGTTGGTAAAATTCCTCGCGTTCGGCTTTCTTTTGAGCTTTTTGTTGTTCCGTCCACTGGATTTCGGGGAAAATTCGTCCCCTGCGGTCTGTGGAAGTAGACTGAGCTTCTGTCATTGTTAGTTCTCACCTTTGAAAACATTATCTATATAAAATATAAGCTAAAACTGACAAGGACTGAAGAGAGGCTATACGCTCCAAGCGGTTAATAGAAGAAAAAAATAATTTTAATAAACTCAAGTGCTTTAATTGCTACCACTAAGGGGCGATCGCCATCTGTGCGACGGCATTGGTACGCAAAAGCGATAATGTAGTTATGAATTATTGTTATTGAAATCAAAGTTTTTAATAGTCTCTCTCTATACGATAAGCGATAAGCTTTTATCAAAAGCTTATATTTCGATTCCATTCATCATGCCGAAACTAGATATTATTCATAACGCTGTTAAAAATGCACTGATTAAAGATGGATGGATAATCACTGACGATCCCTATATTATTGAATATAGAAAAACAAAACTCTATGCCGATCTAGGTGCTGAACGCCCCATTGCGGTTGAACGAAATGAACAAAAACTTGTGGTTGAAGTCAAAAGCTTTGTCGGGACATCAAAATTGCAGGATTTAAAAGAAGCTCTTGGTCAATATGATATATATCGCTATCTTCTGGATGCAACTGTACCTGAACGAAAACTTTATCTAGCTATTAGTATCATTGCCTACAAAAGCTTTTTAACTCAAGATGTGATTCAATTAATCGTCAATAGACATCAGCTTCCCTTAATCGTTGTAGATACTGAGTTAGAAGAGGTAAGACAATGGATAAATTAGACCAATACCCCCAAATTATTAAACAGATTTTAACTAAATATGTCGAATTATGTACAAAACGTCCTAATCAAGCTATTGAAAATTTTCTGATTGCGGATGAACCAAACGGTCACTATATTTGGATGAATTTAGGATGGCAAAATGGAGAAAGAATTACGGGAATGACCGTTTATGTTCGTCTTCGAGAGGGGAAATTCTGGATTGAGGAAGACTGGACAGAAGAAGGAATTGCGACCGATCTCGTCCGTGCTGGAGTTCCCAAAGAAGATATTGTCTTAGCCTTTCATGAACCAAAAATGCGACAATACACAGATTTTGCTGTTGCTTAGTGCGAGTGCAGTGGATGCAAATATAGAAAGGCGATCGCATCGTGGTATCCACCGACTTTCTGGCAGTGCGATCACCTTGTAAAAACTCTTGGTACAAAAAGAGCGATCACGCTCTCGTTACTCTTGATTCAGAAGTGGTGCGATCGCTAAACTATTGATATATTTCCTTAAACTAATTATTTCATGAGAGAAATTGTTTTCTATCGCACAGAATCTGGAGTCAGTTCAGTGGCCGATTTTTTGGATTCTCTGTCTGGAAAACAAGCTCAAAAAGTGCTTTGGGTATTACGCTTAATTCAGGAATTAGATACTGTACCGAGTCAATACCTCAAAAAGTTAGTTAATACTGATGATATATGGGAGGTAAGAGTTCAGGTTGGTAATAATATATTTCGTCTGCTTGGCTTTTTTGTCGAGAATAATTTATTGATTCTAACCAACGGATTTGCTAAAAAAACACCATCCCAAGAAATTAACCTAGCACAACAGAGAAAACAAGACTATTTAAACAGGAGATTAAATAATGAGTGATGTAGAGAAATATATTAACCAAAGAAAAAAAAACGACCGTGAGTTTGCTGAAAACTTTGAATCTGGCTATGTAAGTTTTAAACTAGGATTTATCTTAGCACAAGCCAGAGAAGAATCCGGCATGACTCAGGAAGAATTAGCTCGTCAGTTAAACTGGAATCAATCGACAGTTTCTCAAATAGAAAATAATGCCCAGTCCGTCGATATTGCTACTCTAGAAAAGTATATCAAAGCTTTAGGCAAAGAACTTATTCTAGAAATCAGATAGCTAATTTGCGGATGCTCTCTCTTAGATAACGCATATAAAAAATAGTAACAATTTTTGTTATTGCGCCTTTTAGTTACTCTTGATTCAAAAGTCGTGCGATCGCTTGTTAAAAGGATAAAATACGAGAATACGAGCAACCAACCCCTATGGCAGAAATTATTTTTTTAGTTGAAGAAGACCCGGAGAGCGGTTACGTTGCCAGGGCGATCGACAAAGCTATTTTCACGCAAGCCGACACTCTGGAAGAATTGCGACGCATGGTTCGTGATGCCGTGCAGTGCCACTTTGATGATGCAGATCGTCCCCAATTCATTCGCTTACACATTGTTCGGGAAGAAG
>CAYTUO010000449.1:0-3679 GCA_964441015.1 uncultured Pleurocapsa sp. | reverse complement strand
AGAGAAAAACAAATCAATAGTTAGTGGGGTAAACATCCTCGGCAAAGTTTCTGCCCAATACGCTGAAATTTTGACGGCAGAGGCGCTAGAGTTTATTGCGATGTTGCAGCGCCGTTTTGGTGCAGAGCGCGATCGCCTCCTCAAACTCAGGGAAGTTGCACAGCAGCAATTGACTGCGGGTGCTATACCAGATTTTCCTGCCGAGACGGAAGCCATCCGTAACAGCGACTGGAAAATTGCGCCCATTCCCCCCGATTTACTGGATCGTCGCCTTGAAATCACCGGGCCGACAGATCGCAAAATGGTCATTAACGCCCTCAATTGTGGGGCAAATGCCTTTATGGCTGACTTTGAAGATTCCAACAGTCCCACTTGGGACAATATGGTTTCTGGTCAAATCAATTTGCGCGATGCTGTCAACCGAACGATTGACTTTAGCGATCCCAAAACAGGTAAAGAATACAAACTCAACGAAAAAACAGCCGTTTTGATTGTTCGGCCCCGTGGCTGGCATTTACTAGAATCGCACGTTTTAGTCGATGGCCGCCCCATGTCAGCTTCGCTATTCGATTTTGGGCTTTATTTCTGCCATAACGCCCGAAAATTGAGGGAAAACGGGACGGGGCCCTATTTTTACCTGCCAAAGCTGGAAAATAGGCATGAAGCAGCCCTGTGGAACCAAGTTTTTGTTGCCGCTCAGGAAGCACTTGGCTTTCCCATTGGGACAATTAAAGCGACAGTTCTCATCGAGACTATTCTCGCCGCCTTTGAAATCGACGAAATTCTCTATGAACTACGCGATCATATTGTCGCTCTCAATTGCGGTCGCTGGGACTACATTTTCAGCCTTATCAAAAAGTTTCGCGATCGCCCCGATTTCGTGTTGAGCGATCGCACTGAAGTGACGATGACTTGTCATTTCATGCGTTCCTACAGCCGACTGGTCATCCAAACCTGCCATCGACGCGGTGCTTTAGCGATGGGGGGTATGGCGGCTCAGATCCCGATCAAAAACGATCCTGTTGCCAACGAAGCCGCCTTGGCCAAGGTTCGCGCTGACAAAGAGCGGGAAGTCGGTGACGGTCATGACGGTACTTGGGTAGCACACCCCGCGCTCGTTCCCATCGCTCGCGAGGTGTTCGACAGACAAATGACCGGTTCAAATCAACTATCTGTTTCCCTGAATGATATCACCATTACCGCCAAGGATCTGCTAGCCATACCCGACGGAAAAATTACTGAAGCTGGACTGCGTAATAACATTCGCGTCGGCATTTTATACCTGACGGCTTGGCTGGCTGGCACGGGTTGCGTACCATTGTATAACTTGATGGAAGATGCGGCTACGGCTGAAATCTGTCGCGCTCAGGTTTGGCAATGGCTGCACCACCAGGCAAAACTAGAAGATGGTCGCACCATCAATCTGTCCCTATTTCAGGCCATTTTGGCGGAAGAAATCGGGTCATTGCGCCAAGAAGTTGCTACTCACAGCAGTTGGGCGGCAACATTCGATCGCGCCAGAGAACTTTTTGAGTCGCTTGTGACGAGCGATCGCTTTGAAGAATTCTTGACGCTGCCTGCCTATCGGGATCTCGTCAATTTTTCTAACTAACTTTTGCAGATTACGCATCCCTATCGACCGATTACTTCATAGTTTGCGATCGCACTAGAGATTTTTTGTCAACTTTTGAGATTAACTAGAGGAGCTTGCGAGCAGATGAGCGAACTTAACCACCGTCAACTAACCTTTGAAGACCTTGTTCCCAGCGTCCCTGAAGGTCGCTATAACGGGATTCAGCGCAACTATACCCCTGAAGATGTCCTGAAACTGAGAGGCTCAATTGCCATTCGCTACACCCTGGCTGAAATGGGAGCCAATCAACTTTGGAAACTGCTAGATAGCGAAGACTACATCAATGCCCTTGGCGCAGTAACCGGAAACCAAGCCATGCAGATGGTGCGTGCCGGACTCAAAGCTATCTACCTGTCTGGCTGGCAAGTTGCAGCCGATGCTAACGTAGCAGGAGCGATGTATCCCGACCAAAGTTTGTATCCCGCCAATAGCGGCCCAGAATTATGCCGTCGCATCAATCGGACTTTCCAGCGAGCCGATCAAATTCACCATTTGGAAGAAAAAAACGGGATCTACTGGTTTGCTCCCATTGTTGCTGACGCAGAAGCAGGTTTTGGCGGGCCCTTAAACAGCTTTGAAATCATGAAAGCCTACATCGAAGCAGGTGCGGCTGCCGTGCATTTTGAAGATCAGTTAGCTTCCGAAAAGAAATGCGGTCATCTTGGCGGTAAAGTGCTAATTCCAACAGCAGCCCAGATTCGCAACCTCAATGCAGCACGGCTAGCAGCAGACGTGATGGGAGTTCCGACGTTGGTGGTTGCCCGCACGGATGCAGAAAGTGCCAAGTTAATTACCAGCGACGTAGACGATCGCGATTTACCCTTTATTACTGGAGAACGAACAGTTGAAGGATTCTACCGCCTGAAGCCCGGTACTGGACTCGCCCATTGTATTGCTCGCGGATTGGCTTACGCACCCTATGCTGATTTGTTGTGGTGGGAAACGTCTACTCCAAATTTGGAGGAAGCTCGCCTGTTTGCTCAAGCCGTTCACAAAGAGTTTCCTGGCAAGCTGCTGGCTTATAATTGCTCTCCCTCTTTTAACTGGAAAGCCAACCTAGACGATACTACTATTGCTAAGTTCCAGAAAGAACTGGGAGCAATGGGTTATAAATTCCAGTTCGTGACTCTAGCTGGATTCCACTGTCTGAACCACGGTATGTTTGAGTTAGCCCGCAATTATAGTCAGAGTGGCATGGCTGCTTATTCCGAATTGCAAGAAGCCGAATTTGCTAGCGAAGTTCACGGGTATACCGCAACGCGCCATCAACGTGAAGTTGGGACTGGATATTTTGATGCTGTTTCGATCGCGATTTCTGGCGGACAATCCTCAACAACCGCTTTGGCTGCGTCTACTGAGGCCAAGCAGTTTCGCTCTGCCGACGAACATCGCAGTTCTCATTTGACTATTGACTATAGTAGCGATCGCGAAATCTTTCACGCGGAGTTGGTCAATTCGGTTTACCGCCACGTTGGGGATTCAAAAGCCATCGAGGAAATTAAAGAAGCTCACTATGCTCGAATGAAAGAGGCTTACCGAGAAATCGAAGAATTCGCCCACGTTGACGACGACTAAGATTCAGTAGTCAGTAATCAGTAATTAGTTAACACCAATTTCCTGATCGATTTGGATTTTTCAGGATAAAGACTGGTTAGTTATTGCTGAGAAACTGTACTAGAAACAAGCTGAGTTCATGGAAGGAGAGGGAATGAGGGAGGTAGTCCTCCAGAGCTTCCATTAGGGGAGGATAAATTGGCTAGTTTCTTCTCCCCCTGCCGCCCCATCCCAAAGAAGACTCGATATATTTTCTCTATTCGTCTCCTTGTCTCCTTCCATTTTCTTATTCTTATGAGAAGGCAGCTATGCAGAGTTCAGGAGTTCAAGAGTTCAGGAGTCGTAGAGACGTTGCAGTGCAACGTCTCTACAGGAGTTCAAGAGTTCAGGAGTCCTTAGTCCTTAGTTTCTCTCTCTTCCCCTTGTCTCCCGATTTTGGATTTTGGATGAAAGGATTTTGGATTGATCCAGTCACCAATCACTGATAACTGA
>CAYTUO010000448.1:0-3681 GCA_964441015.1 uncultured Pleurocapsa sp. | reverse complement strand
CTTGAAAGATTTTCTCTAGGTAAGTTTGAGGGTTAAAATTTGGATCGCGCTCAAAAGTTTCGTCGAGTAATCGTAGTTCTTTAATACGATCGATGCGAAACCAGCGCATTTGCTGGCGTTTATGGCAAAAGCCAATGATATAGGGGTTAGTAGCTCGGTAAATATGGAGCAGATAGGGATCGATGATTCGTTGCGATTCCTGAAGACGAGTCGCAGCATAATAGTGAATCCATACCCGTCGAGAGGTGCGACACGCTTCTAGTAACTGCTGCCAAATTTCGGGGTCGAGATTGACCATTTGTGCCCCACAACGAAAGACAATCCGTTCATCGGCTAACTGCTGTAAGTCAATCCAAGTCCGCTCCGGCAATCGTTCTGATAACCGTTCGATAGACGATCGCAATTCTTTTTCATACGCCGAACCAGCATAAGCTTCTAACATCCTCGCTCCTAAAGTGAGGGCAAAGAGTTCCCCCTTACTCAAGGAAATACTCGGTAGTCGCCATGTAGGATCTGTGTATCGCCATCCAGTTTTTTTCTGGTACTCTAAGGGAGCATGATAGCGATCGCGTAAAAAGGCGAGGTCGCTACGAATTGTTCGTTCACTGACTTCTAGCGCTTCGGCAAGATTAAGACTGGATTGTCGTTGCCCACACCGGAGCAAAGCATCAATTTGGAGCAATCGTTCGAGATGGCGAGACATAATCGACTTTCTAGGCGAGCAATACTAATCGTAAATATGAAACCCGGCAAAATTACTTCCGCCTTCAAAAATTAGTGTTCGACTAAAGCACCTATGGCTCTCTGCTCCGATTTTTGTAAAATTTGTATCCTAGAGAAATAAGGAGGGTCGTTCTTTGATCGCAGAGCGAACACAACCAATCGGATGAACACAGTCGATTATCTTCGTATCAGCTTAATAGACAGTTGCAATTTTCGCTGTCAATACTGTATGCCTGAAGGCACAGAACTCGATTACATCCTGCGACAAGAACTGCTCACTCACGAAGAACTGTTAACCTTACTCAAAGAAGTTTTTATCCCAGTTGGGTTTAGAAAATTTCGTCTGACAGGAGGCGAACCGTTACTGCGTCCCCGCGTCGTAGATTTGGTAAGAGACATTGCCTCTCTCCGAGAAACCCAAGACCTCGCCATGACCACCAACGGCTTTTTACTTGCAGACATGGCACAAGCTCTCTATGATGCAGGTTTACGACGGATTAATATTAGTCTCGATTCGCTCAATCGGGAGACCTTCGATCAAATTATCGGCAATCGCAGTCGAAGTCGCTGGGAACAAACTTGGGCAGGCATTCTAGCAGCGCATCGAGTAGGATTCGATCCCTTGAAATTAAATGTAGTCGTTATTCCAGGGGTTAACGATCGCGAAATAGAAGATCTGGCCGCTTTGACCGTTGAGCGTAACTGGCACGTGCGGTTTATTGAATTTATGCCCATTGGCAATACGGATTTGTTTAACAATCGCGCCTGGATTCCTTCAGCAGAACTGCGACAGCGCATCCGCAACCAATGGGGATTAGTCGAATCGAGTGTTCGCGGCAATGGCCCGGCAGATGTGTTTCAAATTCCAGAAGCCAAAGGCACGTTAGGATTTATTAGCCAGATGTCGGAGTGCTTCTGCGATCGCTGCAACCGAATGCGCCTCTCTGCTGATGGGTGGTTGCGTCCCTGTCTTTTGAATGAAACGGGTCAAATTGACCTGAAAACGGCTCTCCGTCGCGGTGTCGCTCTCGATCTAATCCGAGAAGAGGTTCGCCAGCTTTTACAGCTTAAGCCAGACATTAATTTCAAACAAAGAGATTCGGGTACAAAAACGGGCACCTACACCCGCACGATGTCTCAGATTGGGGGATGAGCCATCAAAAACATAAAAAGAACCCACTCTCTAGCAGAGTGGGTCAAGGAACAAGTTACCGATAGATAACGCTTTTAGTAAACGCCAGGATTGATGCGATCGCCGCCTTCGTTAAACTCTTTTGAAGGTGGAGTTACAGTAAAGTTTTCCAAGTTAGCTTGCAGGCGTTTTTTCTGACTTTCGCTCAGGCTGGGAATATCAAGAACATCCTCTACCTTATCATAGGGGGAGTTTTTGATGATTTTACCCGCCAAAGTGGGATAAAACCCTCTTAGCTCGCGAAAATCGCGAATATCACTGTTATTTAAATCGATCTTTTTACCGAACTCTGTAGTAAGAAGAGTGTCAACGGCATTCAGTTCTGCCAGCACGGGGGATGAGGGCAAAGCTAATGCTTGAGGTTGTCCGAGCAAGCCGAAGCAACCGATAATTAAAGTCAATACCGCTAGAATGCGAACCAAGCTTTTCATTAAGTTTATTCCTCCTAACAAAACAGATCTTCTTCAGGTGAGAGAAACACAGAAATGTATACACCAACTGAAAACAGCAGATTCGGATTTAAAAAATTTATATCATGCCAAATATATTTTAATGACACTCGAATGGAAAGATCTTGAGACTCCCAACCCCGATAGCAGTCACTAACCAGGCGAGCAGCTTCCTCCAATCGCTCTGAAATCAAAAAAAATCTTGACTCTGCTGCATCCCTCATCATACCCCAATTTGGAGCAACACGAATGGAGCGAACCAGTCGAATTGTTATAAAGACTTAAAATTTGTCATGAAAACTCATCTTATGTGGCACGATCTAAAATTGTCCCTAGTGATTTTTATGGGAATTAAGATTTATGGCTCTTCAATTAGGTGATATTGTACCTGATTTTACTCAAGACTCCAGTGAAGGAACTATTTCATTCCATGAATGGTCTGGAGATAGCTGGGTAGTTCTCTTCTCCCATCCAGCAGATTACACCCCAGTTTGCACGACTGAATTGGGAACTGTTGCCAAACTCAAGCCAGAGTTTGATAAGCGCAATGTTAAGATCCTGGCTTTAAGCGTTGATAATGCAGAGTCTCATAGAGGTTGGATTCAAGATATTAACGAAACCCAGAATGCCACGGTGAACTATCCTATCATTGCCGATGGAGATCGCAAGGTTTCCGACCTTTATGGCATGATCCATCCCAATTCTCTCAACAACCTGACAGTACGCTCTGTCTTCATCATCGACCCCAATAAAAAACTGCGCTTAACAATCACCTATCCAGCTAGCACAGGCCGTAACTTTGATGAGATTCTTCGGGTCATTGATTCTTTACAGTTAACAGATAATTATCAAGTAGCGACTCCCGCCAACTGGAAGGATGGAGAGGATTGTGTTGTCGTTCCTTCTATTCCCACTGAAGAAGCGAAGGCGAAATTCCCCAAAGGACTTACTGAGGTTAAATCTTACCTGCGGATGACCCCCCAGCCTAACAAGTGAACTCTGCTAGTAAAAGGTTTTATAGTCAGTCTGCTAGGGATGGGGAATGCCCCTTCTCAATTGTTGTTAGCATAACTCATGCATAAAGCTCGGAACGCCTAGATTTAGGCGTTTTTTGTGCCCTTAAAACATAACTTATGTTAAGCTTTAGATTTTTGAATTTAAAGTGTGTTTTATGATACAAGTATGGCATAATTAAAAGGAGAACTATCTTATGGAAAAGAGAAAATCCATAAATAAGCTATCAATTGCTGTTGCCAGTACTGCAATAGCGCTTGGGACAGTATCAGCACTACCAGTCGAAGCGATGGACTTGAATTT
>CAYTUO010000447.1:0-3719 GCA_964441015.1 uncultured Pleurocapsa sp. | reverse complement strand
AGGGGATCGATATTCAAACAGACCGCCAAGCGATCGAAGGCTTACCAGGTGCAGAAGCACTTTTTTTAGAGTCGCCCAACCATCAAACGTTTGACGATCGCCTTTGGGATAAACAGGGTTGGGATATTTTGTTTTTTGCCGGACACAGCCAAACTGAAGAGGAAACTAAACGGGGTCGAATTTATATCAATAAAACCGATAGTTTAACCCTCGACCAACTCAGAAATGCCCTCAACAGAGCGATTAGTTGCGGCTTAAAGCTGGCTATTTTCAACTCTTGCGATGGTTTGGGGTTAGCAAGAGATTTAGCCGATTTGCACATTCCTCACGCGCTCGTTATGCGAGAGCGAGTAACCGATAAAGTGGCTCAAGAATTTTTTCGGCATTTTCTGGAAGCTTTTTCGGGCGGACAATCTTTGTATATGGCGGTGCGAGAAGCGCGGGAAAGATTAGAAAAACTAGAAGGAGAATATCCTTATGCAACTTGGTTGCCCGTTTTGTGCCAAAATCCCGCTACAGAGGTAACAACTTGGCAAGAGTGGTGCGGTTATCCCTTGGATCGTCCCCGTAATACAAGCAAGCTTCCTCTTAAAACCGTAGTGCTTTTAAGTGTTGCGGCAACTTTATCGGTAATAGGAGTGCGGCAGTTGGGTATGTTACAGACATGGGAATTACAGGCGTTCGATCGCATGATGCAACTGCGACCCCAAGAAGAACAAGATGGACGCTTATTAATCGTTACTGTAACCGAAGAAGACTTTCAACTCCCAGAGCAAAAGGACAGAAAAGGTTCGCTATCGGATCAAGCACTGGTTCGAGTCTTGGAAAAACTCGAAACGTTTAAACCGCGAGCGATTGGTTTAGATATCTTTCGCGATTTTCCCGTCAGTCCTACTCAGGTAGATTTAGCGACTCGCCTGCGAAATCAGAACAACTTTTTTGCTATTTGTCAAGTCAGCGATCGCTCGTCTAACGATCCTGGAACCGCACCTCCTCCTGAAGTGCCGCCAAAACGTCTTGGTTTTAGCGATATCGTACAAGATTCAGATGGGATTTTGCGCCGCCATCTCATAGCAATGCAACCCGAACCTACATCCCCTTGTACGACACCCTACGCCCTGAGCGCCCAGCTAGCCTTTCATTACTTGGAGAAAGAAGGGATTTCTGTTAAATATACTCAAACAGGAGAGTTACAGCTAGGCAAAGTCGTCTTTAAACGCTTGCCAGAACCCAACAATAAAGACACAAAAAACGCTTTTTTTGAATCCTTACAGGCACGTCGAGGCGGCTATCAACAAGTAGATGCGTGGGGCTACCAGATTTTACTCAATTATCGCTCTCATCGCTCTCCTTTGGCTATTGCCCCCACAGTTACGCTCGAACAAGTTCTCAAAGGTCAGATAGATCCCAAAGCGATCAAGGATCGAATTGTCCTTATCGGCGTTACTGCCTCTCGTGGTGGGGATTTTGTTTCTACTCCTTATAGTAGCGAGCGAGAAACTCATCAGCCAATACCAGGTGTCATTGCTCAGGCGCAGATGGTCAGTCAGATTTTGAGTGCAGTTTTGGAGGGGCGATCGCTTTTATCGGTTTGGACTTATAGAGAGGAATTTGTCTGGATTTGGGGCTGGTCTTTAATCGGGGGAATTATCGGCTGGCATTTCCAATCGCGATTTTATTTGCTGTTGGCAGGTACAATCGGACTAGGAGTTTTATGCCTAATAAGTTTTGCTTTGTTCGTACAAGGTCTTTGGGTTCCTCTCGTCCCCTCGGTTTTTGCTTTCGGTTTTAGTAGCGGCGGCGTGGTTTATTACTCCCTCTTTCTAGGACAGCGACAACGGCGTATCTCTGCCAATACAGGGTGATGAATAAGACAAAAGTAACCTTTCACAAGATAAGATTTGTCTTCGCGATTGCGCTGACCTTCTTGTTCGCGACGAACGTACAAGCACAGCCCTTTAACCATACACAAATAGAGAAACCGCTTATCTTTAACGCACCGCCTCCACCCCCAGACGTTGGGGCACCCACTCAACGCTCTCACGCAGGAAGTCGTGGCTGTGAAGAGATAGAAGGGCAATCCTCTTCGTCTGATGAAGAAAAGCTTCTTACTGCTTTGGTTCCAGCTTATCAAACGACCGATTCAGATTTAGTATGGGGTTTAACCACTTCCGAACGTCCTACTTTCTGGTTTTACGTTCCTTATACGCTTACTTCTCAATACGCGATCGAGTTTGTGTTGAAGGATGACCGAGGGAATTATGTTTACAAAGTTAAGTTTCCAGGAAAAGGAACGCCACCCGGTATTATCAGCCTTCGCCTTCCACCGACAGTTTCTTTATTACGCGATCGCGATTATAGTTGGTATTTTTTACTTTATTGCGGAGCGCGAGCGCCCGATAACTATATTAATGGATTCATTCGACGAGTCGAACGTCCTAATCTAGAACATCAGTTGCGCTCGATTTCACCGCGAGAGCGCGTTATTTTATATGCCGAACAAGGAATTTGGTATGAGGCGTTAACTGAACTCATACAGTTTCGTCGCGATCGCGATTGGATGAGCTTGTTGCGGTCGGTTGGCTTAGAACCTTTGGCTGAGGAGCCGTTGATTTCTTGTTGTTCTCCTGAAAATTGAGTTTTCTTGCACAGAAATGATATTTTTAAATCATTTGCCGTTTCTGCATTAAAGAAAATTAACGTCCCAAACCTAACCTCTGTAAAGTTTTGAGAGCTACTGCGACAGTAAATTTCGCGTTTCGTTGCTTAACCCCATGCTGGCAGCCACTACGACGGATACGCTTTAACGGACAGCGTAGATTACAGATTAGACTCAGAGATTTGCCAGGAACTTGACTCAATCGAGCGGGAGAATTGGCGGGATTATGTAGAGCAGCAACGACGGAAGCTCAAAATTGATTTATCAACCATCGGCAAAAATTTGAGAAAGCGCGATCGCACATCATCTGAGGAGATGGAGGCGCGGCAGAAGCATTACTGCGTTCTGGCTGAAATGAACGGTCAAGAGTTAAATGGCGCAGGCTGAACGATCTTAGCCGTTACCGTCCCTACGGCGTACTGATCCTTTAAATACCCCAAAACCTGCTCGCTCGGACACCAATCTAACTTAACGTTACTCCCCGTTACTTCGATGACCGAATATTGTGCCGGATCTGTTTGTACTTTAATATCTTCGGCAAAATCTACCGCCAGCGTCCCAGAAAGATAAATAGCGGCGTTGGGATTTTTAGCTTGCAATTGACTTAATTGGGCGATCGCCTCAGAATCATCAAAGGTCAAGGTTTGAATCGTCGTTTTAGCTGGTTTCCCCGTGCTAGTAGTAAGCCGATCGGCGATTAACTGTTCGCCCGTTTTGTAAATGCCTTTAGAATTCTGTACGATCAACTCGCTTCCATCAACGGCAATGACAAAATACTTGCCCGAAGCAGGCGATGAGTCAAGGGCTAATACTCCGTCTATCTCTGCCATGACGTGATGCGTGGGTGCGATCGCGTTATAAGTATCCAGGGCGCTGCTCCTGAGTCCCAATCCCTGACCGACTTTTGAGACTGCGCCGCCAGAAGAAGCCATACTTATTCCCAAAACTAAAGCCGCCGTCGCCATCGCCAATACCCACAGTTCGCCAGCGCCGCCCGTTTTGAGTCTGCGCCTGGGATTGCTAACCGATACTGCCCAAGCCGGATCGGGATAGAACAATT
>CAYTUO010000446.1:0-3731 GCA_964441015.1 uncultured Pleurocapsa sp. | reverse complement strand
GTGTCAGGAGTTCAGGAGTGTAGGTTAGGCTTTGCCTAACTTAGGAGTTCAGGAGTTCAGGAGTAAATATTCTCCCTTGTCCCTCCACACTCCCAATCACCAGTCACCAGTCACCAATCACCTTTTCTGAAGGACTAAATCGGAATTTAGCGTTAAAGTTAAATCGGAGTTGGGATCGATCGAGATTAATTCGGCTTTTTCTCCACCTAAGATCCATCCCGCTAGAGCGCCTAATCCTGCTCCTCCTAAGACTTCTTCTGTGGCGATCGCTTTATCCCCTAGAATAGCTGAAATGACGGCAGCAGCAGCCCCACCAATCGCCGCTCCTTTGAAAATATCACCGACATCTGCCCCTTTTTCTACAGTTTCGGTTTTGCTGACGACATCCGAGGTAGCGTCTAAAGACTGTTCTAAAGTTTCTTGTCTGCCCTCTTGAATAACAATCTTTTGGGCGACAAATTGCGATCCTCCCTCTGCGGGTTTAATTTCGCCGATAATTTCGCTGCCGTAGGGAATAAGAATCGTTCCTCTGCGATTTTTAAGATTGGCTGCAACTTTTAAAGTTAGAGGCACAGTTTCATCCTCAGTCACCAAAATTTTTTCTGCCTTGTCGTATCTAACGGGAATTTGAGTTCCTTCTGGAATGACGACTCGACGAGAAACATTATCAGTAGGGCGATCGCGATCGGGAAACAGTTGTGCCCCAGCAGGAGTTAATGAAAAAATAGGAGCAACAGTAGTAAAACTGATGATCAGCGCTATGAGGACAGAGGTTCTGGCTGGAGTGTTACATTGGCAGTCGGACATCGAAAAGACCCTCCTTTATACCTCGGCAAAGATCGAAGACGTGCTGTTATAAAAGGTAGTTCCCTTTACCCAATTAAATGCACATCATTGTGCATTCTTATACTAAGTTGCATTCAAAAGGGGAATTTAAGTCTCGCACAGAGACACAGAGACACAGAGAGAGCGCTAAGAAAGTTATCCTTTTTGAGCGCAACTTGGTATTACGCTAAGACAAGCTGTTTTGAAGATTTTCTTCAGGAGTACAACTAGAAAGAGGGGTTTTTTGAATCTCTTCTTTAATGGTATTGAGATCGATATAAGAGTCAGCCACATTGATTAGGCTATCGCTAGTCATGGAACGTAAACTAACGACTTCGATCCGAACGCCTAAATAGCTTAGTGCATTTACAGCATAAGCTAAATCTCCGTCGCCGCTTACTAAAATAGCTGTATCGTAGGAATTGACTAAAGTCATCATGTCCACGGCCATTTCTACGTCTAGATTGGCCTTTCTAGAACCATCTGGAAACTGAACGAGTTCTTTAGCGATGACTCGATAGCCATTGCGACGCATCCAGAGCAAAAAATTTTGTTGCTTTTCATTGGTTGAATCGATTCCTGTATAAAAAAAGGCACGCAAAAATTTGGCACCAGCAGTTAAACGACGAAGCAACTTAGTGTAATTAATTTCAATGCCTAAGTTTAAAGCTGAATAAAATAAATTTGCACCGTCAATAAAAATGGCAATTCGACCGCGATTTAAGTTATTTAAAGTATTAAATTTTTCAGTAGCATCTATCATATCTAGGTCTTCTTGAGCTTGAGAAACTCTTAAAGAATCTTTAGTTTCTTTGTCAATAAAATCTAAATGTTTATGAGTGTACATGATCCGATTACCTCTTGTTTTTCTGCTGCATATAGCAGTTAATTGTTGTGATTTATAATTCATTGAGTTTGATTAAAGTCAAAATCTTAATATTTTTAGGAATTTTTATGAGCAATAGAGCGTTATATCTTTATTGCACTCGTTCGCTAGATAGCTAAGGGCTTTAAATCTCAGTTCTACCAATTGTTCGTAGAAAGGATTGAGCTTACATAGAGGCGGAATGCAAAAAATCGTGCGATCGCAGAGTTTAATTTCTCTTGCAAAAGGACAACGAGCAGGAATTACTCGACACAATAAACGAGCCGTTTGGTCGCTGCAAATTTCTCTCGATTCTAACCATTGACGCATGGGATTTAAGAGGATGATAGTCAAATTTTTAATTTGTTCAAATCGGCTGGTTACTACTTGAAAAACTGAGGTTTTGCGCGGAATTGGCGATTAGAGAATTTCCCAATCACTATATTGAATTAGGTCGATCTTGGCAGAGCAAATATTGGGATTAAGCAGCTAAAGAATAAGCGATGACAATCAATCCAATACCAATACCGACACTAGAGAGTAAAGGAGTCCATTGAAGTTGTGAAATCATAGCTGTGCGGGTTTTTTCCCAAGGAACTTCAAAAAGGCAATTCGGCTTAGCCTGATTTGCTATACCTTGACGTTAAAACGGAAAAATGAAGAACCTATGAAGAATCTCTAGTCAATCACTTTTTTGATCGCGATCGCGTCGAAGCGTTAGATCATTTTCATAAATTCCTGCACTTAGCGGTTTTAAAATTAAGTTCTGATCGCGTTTTGAATTTAACGCAATTTACCGAGTAAACGAGATTGTTGATTCTGCAAGACCTCAGCATATAGCTTTTCCAGCCTGGTAATATTTTGACTGAGCGTATAGCGTTCTAAAACCCGTTGTCTTGCTTTTTGTCCTAATAGCTTAGTAATGTCTCGATGATCGCGCAATAGCGGGAAAAGGGTTTTTAATTGAGTTGTGACTCCCTGAGTTTTTAGGACTACCCCTGCACCTTCTTCTAAAACTTCTCCATCTGCGCCAGCATCGGTAGCAATACAGGCAACTCCACAGGCCATAGCCTCCAGCAGAGATAAGGATAACCCTTCCACCAGAGAGGGAAGAATAAAAACATCTGCCGCCCGTAGGATATCGATGCGTCGCTGTTCGTCTGCCACAAACCCTAGCCAAATAATGCCATCCTCTTCGTTGTAGAAGGGTCTTAAAGTGGCTGTAAGCGGGCCATCCCCAACAATGAGTAATTGGCTATCTGACCCCATTTTAGAATGCTTCCAAGCCTTCAGCAGGGCTTCTATGTTCTTTTCTGTAGAAATTCGACCGAGATAGACGAAGAGACGTTTGGCATCGAAGCGATCCTCGATCTCAGAGACTCCAGGAGAATATTTTTGGGCATCAACGCCATTGGGAATGACAGCGAGTTTGGCCCTGGGCACTCCCAATTTCATCAGCAACTGTTCTTGGAGACGGGAGAAAACTATCGTGCGATCGTAATTTGCCAGAAAAGGCGCGTAAAGCTGATAGGTGAAAAATTGGGTACTGGAGGTAAGGTTGCGAAGCTTGCTATCGAAGGGAGGATGAAAAGTGGCCACTAAAGGCAAATTCAGTTCTTCGCAAATTTCCGGCAACCGAAAGTCAAGAGGAGACAGCGTTAAGGAAGCGTGTACTAAGTCCGGTTTTAATTCTTTGAGGGCTTCTGTTAAAACTTTACTCGATTTGGGAGTCGGAATCGTATAGATCTGGGACTTGTAGAGAAATGGGAGAACGACTTCGGGACAATCGGGCCAGCCTAATTCACCGGATTCTGATTCTTCCTGGGCAAAATGAAGAAAACTGACCTGATGACCGCGATCTAGTAAAGCATTGGTAACTTCTCGACCGTATGTAACATTTCCACAAAATGGGGATTTTTTCCCTAGCCAAGCAATATGCATTCAGTTGAATAACGTACTTAAAAAACTAGATATCTTAATAACTAAGTGAACTACCCGCGATAAATCGCGAGCTTCCTATCCAACAAAATGCCTAATAGTA
>CAYTUO010000445.1:0-3791 GCA_964441015.1 uncultured Pleurocapsa sp. | reverse complement strand
GCCCACGCCGATGTCTTTAACGTGATGCTGCAAATCCTTGATGACGGACGTTTGACCGACGCACAGGGTCATGTGGTGGATTTTAAAAATACTATCATTATCATGACCAGCAATATCGGGTCGCAGTACATCCTAGATATAGCAGGGGACGATTCCCAGTATGAGGAAATGCGATCGCGCGTCATGGAAGCGATGCGAAATAGTTTCCGCCCGGAATTCCTCAATCGAATTGACGAGATTATCATCTTCCACGGCTTGAATAAGTCCGAATTGCGACAAATTGTCAAGCTTCAAGTCGAACGCTTACAACAACGCTTAGCCGAGCAAAAATTGTCCTTAAAGATGTCGGAAGCGGCTTTAGACTTCTTAGCAGACATTGGCTACGATCCCGTTTTTGGGGCGCGACCGCTTAAAAGAGCCATCCAGCGCTATTTAGAAACGGCGATCGCCAAAGCAATTCTGCGCGGAGAATTCAAGGGAGGCGACACGATTTTTGTCGATGTTGAAGACGAGCGGTTAAGTTTGAAACGGTTGCCTGTCGAGATGTTTGCTTCCTAATACCGAGTTGCGATCGAACTCTAGATGCGATCGCGTCCCTCAACAACGCGATCGCCAAGGCAGATCTACGGCTTAAAAACCTGACTCGGCAAAGTGGCTAGGTCGTGCGGGACTTTTTTTGAGGCGGGTTTCGCCATCGTAGTTGCCTAAATATTTACCCGTAAGACCAAAATCTGTTACAGCCAAGATAATTAGTTCTTCGTCCCCGATATTGTGAGATTGATGAACTGACCAGCGCGGTATAAAGACCGTATCTCCCGACTCGGCTACGAGCAGGTGTTCGTCGATAGCGATCCTCGCTCGACCTTGGACGATGTAAAATAGCGTTTCATGGGCGTGGCGATGACGCTCGTTATTCTTGCCAACTGGGATCTGGAGCCATCTGGGGTCGAGAACCTCTCCTTGAAAGGGCAGCTTTTCAACCGTAAACTGAATGTTGAGTCGCTGGTTCTCATTGGTATAAAGCAATTGATTGTTGGAATCGTGTCGTTGGTGTAGGACGCGATCGCTCTGGTACAAAGATTGGCGAGCTTGAAGGCGAGCGAACAGATTCGCGACGCGCCGTTGCAGGCAGGCGGCATATAAGGCTTCAAAGAAATTGGCTCGCAGGAGCAGTGCTTGCTCGATAGCACGAGCGCTCCGCTCGAACCAGCCCGGTTCTTGGCTAAACGAACACAACATTTCTGCCAGGGTGCGTGCATGTTCGTCATCACAGGCCACATGAAGGTGAAAAAAATGCAGCCAGTCGTTGGGAAGACCAGCCTTGAGCATTCCCTGGATAAAGATCTCGTACATCCGAGGAACGATCGCCTCCGTTCCCAAAGATAAGAAGGCAGTTGACCACAAAGAGTCTGGGCGATTGGTTTCGTGCAAATATTGCTGGACGAAGAGTTGGGTAAAGTGAGCGTACTCGATTTGTTCGGGAGTGAGAGCAAGCCGTCTGAGGAATTGGCGGAACAGTTCGCTATGGCGCGACGCAGGTTCGCAACCACCTCCCTCTTCCCAAACATTTTCCGATAAGCGAGCGCGATAGTAGTCCGAATCGCAGGCTGCCATAACTCCAGCTAGATAACGAGTAAAATTCTGGGAGTAAAGAAAGTATTGCCCCCAAATGTATCGGTAGTCATCAATAGTCAGATGGCCCGATTGAGCAGATCGCAAGAGTTTATTGTTCCAAAAAGTGTGATTGTCCTTGAGATAATTTAGTTGCTCTAATTTGTTAGCAGATGTCAGCACAGATCCCTCCGATTAAATAGCGATTAAGTCCTCTTTTTTTCAGTTTTCTTGATGTCTTAAAGGCACCTCGAAAAATTGACTTGGCCACAAAAAACGATAACTGGAACCCCTGAGATTTCCTTGAAGATTCTCAATAGTGTGATCTTATTCTCAATAAATTTGAATTAATCGAGGTGCCCTTAAGTTTTGTTCGACCTAAGTTTTTTCTTTTGTTAGGAATTGTTGATTTGTCGATCATACGAGCGTCAGTCCGAGTTGGATCTCTAAACTCAGTAGATCACAAAGTCAGCAGTTGAGTTAGCTTCTCAACTTGCCTTCAACTTAAAGTCACCTGCTCCTCGGTAAGCATGAACCATGACAAAATACTCGCCTGGTGACACGGGTTGGACGCTAATTCGCTCGTCAGGCGAGCTAGTAAACCCACGGTAGTCGTACTGGTTGATAGTTGGCTGCACTCCCTTCCTCACATAGAGGTCAAAATCTACCCCCGTCGGCCCATCTAGCTCAATAGTCAATGGATTTTCTACCATCACCCGAAACATTTTGGCATCACCAGTCTGATTCAACTGGGAAACAACGATTTCCCCGATGGGCAATTGCGGTACTTGTGGGGTTGACGGCGGCTCCAGTGCGTTGAGGATGCTAGGAACATTAACTAGGCCGAATCCGTGGCTGTAGTCAAAGCCAATTGCGCCTAAATCTTCAGCCTTGCTATGCAAAAGCTGACGCAATTGTGCTGGAGACAGTTGAGCGGGAGAATAGACACTCCGAATCGCCGCGACAACACCCGCAGCAACGGGACAAGCTGCCGAGGTTCCGCTATCGGCTGAATAAACTCCCGAACCGGAGAAGTGAGTGTAGGCGCAAATGTCGGGTTTTTCAGGGTGGAGTCGTCCCGGCCCTTGACTGGAATAGCCGACGCGCTCTTTGTTAACCGTCACTCCAGCGATGGAGAGTACGCTAGGGTGAGAGTTGGCTCCATAGATAGCTCGGTCAGTGACCGCTTGGCATCGAGAATCGGGACATTCGGAACCGCAATTTCCAGCAGCAAAAAGAATATCAGCCCCCGCATCCTCTAAACTTTCCACAATGATGTTGAAGGGATGGTTGGGATTGTCGCTGTAATTGCCAGGATGGCCGACTGGAAAGTCCCAAGAGGGATGGAACATCCCCCAACTGTTATTCACGACTAGGGCAGGTTTGGGATCTGGGAACGTTGAGAGCATTTGCAGCAAATTGCTAAACGCTTTGACCGCATCGCTCAAAAACCCTTCCATAACCGTGCTGCCTCCAGCTTGCGATTGCAGGAGAGCGTAATCGAGGAGAGTACAGTTGGGGGCACTAATGCAGACATCGAAAGCACACATCGTGCCATGATCGACAGCGCCTTGTCCGGGAATCACCCCCGCTACAGGTGCCCAACTTTTACTGGCATCAAAATTTGGATTTTTTCCCTTATTTCTCAAATGGGCTAAGTTAATTCCGGTGTCAACAATGGCGACCATGACGTTGGAACCATCCATGCTCTTTGCCTGGAGTTGTGGCACGCTGAGTAAATTTTCTACGTCTCGATGGGTGCCGACCGGACTGTCAGGACAGATCGCGATCGCGCTGATACGAGGATCGGAGAACACCCCAACTCCATTGGGATCTTGCTCGACGGCGGCGGTTAATCGATTGAGTGCTGCTTCATCTTCTACTTCGCCCCGAATCAGGTAGGTGGAAACTTCAGGTCGCGCATCAAAGGAAAACAGCCGTCCCACTTCTGTGTCTCCAATATGCTCCCGTGGCTGTTTGTTAGGAACTTGAACGGGTGTATAGCTTTCATCGAGGGAAAAGCCAGAAACTCCTATGGAAGGAAGAGATGCAGCTAAATTGCTAGCTGTTGTCATCGTCATCGCTGCCCTGAGTTCGGGTAAGTAACGCATCTGGATTAGTACGCGCATAGTAATTTCTCCTTATTTTTTGTTATTGAGGCGAAAATACTCAGTCATTCA
>CAYTUO010000444.1:0-3799 GCA_964441015.1 uncultured Pleurocapsa sp. | reverse complement strand
GGCTGGTTTACCCACTGCTGTTATTATGAGCCACCCAATTGAAAACCGCTATAGAGGCGGCACGAAGTGGGATTGAGCAAGCCGAACAAGTTTGGGCAAAATGGATTAAAGGGCGTGCTGATTGGCTCAATCAACTGGCATATTGGGAGGAACTCAACCAGCGACTGCAAGATTTAAACTCTAATCTTCCTTATATTCAAACAGTGCGCCGGGAAATGGAAGATGTCAGTCGGGAAGCTTCTGGGTTGGAAGGGCCAGATAAATTGCGCGATCGCCTGGATGAATTGGCGGGTCAAATCAATCGCTTCCTGCAAGTTCAAGCTTTAGGAAAGCAGTTACGGGATTTGTCAGCACAGATTCCCTCGGAAGAGAAATCTAACTGGGAGTCAAAAATTCTGGCTTGGGAAAGGCAAATCGATCGCATTCAGCCTTCTGAGTTGACGCAGGATGCAACTATGGTAACGGAGATGGAAGGAGCGATCGCAGAAATATCTCAATTGGTAGCTCAGCATTCGGGTACGTCAGTCATGGCAAAGGGGATCTTGAGCATACCCCATCTAGCTCCTGCTCCTTCGGCACATCCTTTAAGTTGGGAGCGACAGGTTTCTGGTGCAGGGGTGCGGCTGCGGTGGTTTACGGGAGTCAGTTATGCGATCACGCTTCTGTTTCTGACGGGTGCAGGATTCAATCAGCTTTATGTGGATAATCCGACGTTTGGGGCGAATCCTTAGTTTTTTGTTTATTTTATTATAGCATTTTATCATATTTTTTATGCCGTTTGGGATATTGGAAGAGAACAATCAAATTTCCTGAGACAAATGATGAGAAACTTAGTAACTTTTTCTATTGTACAAATGCTCCTAAAGTAACTTATCTGATCCCTTCTTATAAAGAGGATATAAGAATCATAAAACAGACACTTTTATCTGCTGCCTTACAGGAATATCCTAATAAAAATGTAGTGCTACTAAAGGAAATTAGTTCTATCAGCGAAGTAGAAATAGTTGCAGATTTATTTGTAAAGGTAGCTATATGGTTTAAAGAACAAGCAGAAGAATATAACCCACAGGATCACGCAGAAGAACTGATGATAGAAAAGTTTTTTCTCAATCAGTACGAATCCCTGATTCAAATTGCTGATTCTTTAAAAAAACACGAAAATCAGGATTCTATTAACTCAATAAAAATATAAAAATCAATATTCTTTATCAAAAACTAATTTGTATTTTTGATGTTAAATTATCAAGTTTTGAACGAAAAATTTATAAAAATCTATCGCACAAAAGTAATAAAGCTATGAATATAAATAGCTATATTGCATTAATGGGAAGAAAATTTCAAGAGATTAACACAGAGAAAGGTGTGCTTTTTAGCATAACTTTGCCGAATTTTCCAGCATAAACTTGCCGCACAGAAACGCACCCATGAGGTTTTTATCGTTTGGAGTCTATGACGAATTATTTCATAACCTTGCCGTAAGTTCTCAAATTCCAGCATAATGATGCCAAAAGTTTTTTAGCCAAACCAGCGCTCCGACTCAACTAACGCCCAACACCTCTTTACTATGGGATGGACGACTTTGGATGTTAGTCAACTTGGGCGAACAAACAACCACGGTTTTACCAGAAACCGGACAGCCGATACAATTGCCCACTGAATTTTTCCTGCATTTACTCTCTGATGGCACCATCAGCATCCCCAAAGCCGAAACCGAACTGTTGGTCAACCCAGAAGTCCGTAGAGCAATGGAGGCAGCTAGCACGGCTGACCTAGCTAAAGCCAATTACCGCTTTCAAAGAGTGCAGGCATACCTGCAACGCCAAGCAGAAAATTATCGAGATGTCTGTGAGCGAACCCTACGCTCTTGGGTCAAGAAATTTCGCACAGCAGAAGCCCAATATGGCTGTGGCTACATTGGATTGTTACCGCGTACAGCCAAGCGCGGCAACCGGACAGCCAAAGCCCCTCTCTCGTCAAGAGAATTGCTCGATACTTTTATTGCCGAGCATTATGAAACCTCTAGACAAGCCCCAGCCATTTCGGTGTATCGAGCTTATCAACGAGCTTGCACGATACGAAAAATTCCCTATCTTTCTATCAGCACATTCTATTCTAGACTCAAACAACGTCGAACTGTCGAGCATCTCAAAAAACGCCAGGGGACAAAAGCTATTTATGCCCGTCAACCCTGGATTTGGGAATTAGCCAAAAGCACGCCTCGTCACGGAGACCGTCCCCTAGCCATCGTACATATCGACCACACTCAGCTAGACATCGAACTGCGCTCTTCTGCGACGGGACGTTTATTAGGAAGACCGTGGGCAACCCTGCTGATGGATGCCTATTCTCGGAAAATCCTCAGTTAGTTGTTGAGGTAATGAGCGATCGCTTGCCAGAATTGTTACCAGATTTATCACAGTCTGACCAACAGCAACAGTTAGAAAAGAAGGCTTGTTAAATATTCCTTAACGGCTCAACCAGTCCTGTTCTTAAGGGGCTGGCTGAGTCAACGCTGTAGCGGTCGCTAGTTGGGAAAGTGCTGCTGCTTAAAGTTAAGGATTGCCGAGCAAACCGAATAGCTTAGCCAATCCGCCCAGAATGGCAATAATGAGACTAACAAAAATGCCACGGTTGACAAACTCAGTTGTTTCTAATCGCTTACTCAGTCCGTCTGTTTTTTCTTCTAGCCTTGCCGCCGACACTTTTAAATCAGTAACTTCTTTGGCAACGCCGTCTATTTTGGAGTTAAGTTCTTTGGCAACGCCATCTATTTTTGAGTCCAGTTTTTCTATTTTCTGATTAAGCTCTTCTCCTAACTTATCTAGCTTATTCTCAAATCTGACTAGGTAGTCTTTTAAATCTTGCTCGATGGTTACTGACACAGTGCAAAACTCCTGATAGTAGGCGAAAATTAGGGAGTAGTAGGCGCTACTCCCTCCTATTATCGCTTTCTACATGGCACTACGCTTTAACTTAGAGATACACCTTCGGATAGCGAAACCTAAACCAATGACAAGGTGCATTCCCCTGACTACAAGCTGCACCATCAGGGATGTTTACCCCCGCGAACGCTCCCAATCCAAAACCGACCAAAAACACAAGCACGATGAAGAAAGCCGAACCAATCAATAATTCAACTTCTTGCCGTAGTATCCGGCGATGTCGCTGGGAGGCTTTATACTCTTCCTCCTTGAGACGAAGCGCCTCCGACCTAGCTTTGAGAGCCACCTGATAGTTGTTCGTGAAAAGAATTAGCTGTTGGAAGACGAACTGCTGGGCAAGGCGATATTCGAGGGCGTGTTGTTCAATAACTTGAACTTTCCCAGATCTGTTCCTTCAATCGCCGCCACAAATTGCTGCTTAAATTCAGGATCGCTTAAACGCTCTACAATGCGCTCTCGATATTTACGAACAAATGCCTCTTTAAGTCGCTGATACTCGTCAAAAGCCACTTGTGGAAGACTAGAGAGTGTAGCATCAGCCGCCTTGATCGCTTGTTCAATAATAAATTTATTCAATTCATCATCTTCTAGAGGTGAGTCAAGCATTGACTCTTTTGTCCGATTTTTGGCTTCACTGACAACAATCTCTGTGGCTTCTTCGATTGATTTACCCTCTCTTAAAAGAGTACACACTCTCTCAAACCCTTGTATCTGTTTTTTAGTGGGCTTTTCAGGATTCTTGACCGGCAACTTTTCTAGGATTTCTGGAATTCTTAGGACTTACGCATTGACAAAAACAATTAATTATGCATATGGCTTTTCAGATGTTCGCTCTTGGTTGTTTAACCATTAATTAG
>CAYTUO010000443.1:0-3807 GCA_964441015.1 uncultured Pleurocapsa sp. | reverse complement strand
CGCAAACAGCAATTTGTTCTTGAATATTCCAGATTTGTTCTTGAATTCCTTGCTGTTGATTTTGAGTTTTTTGAATTACCTGATGGCGATGATGTTCATCTAATCCTTGCTCGCATAAGGGACAAATTGGATGGGGAATTTCTAATTGTTGTAATTTGTCTTTTAATTCCTCTAATTGTTCTGCAAAAATCTTTTGATTCCCTTCTAGTTTCCCTTTAATGCTCTTTCTTTCTTGACCTTTTTCTTCAACGCGCTTTTGATAAACTTGTTTTTTTTCTAACTCTCTAATTTGAGTATCTACTGCTAAAGCTTCTTGTCGTATTTCAGGAACTTTAGCTAATTGTTCGGCTAATTGGGCTTCTGAAACCCGCAATTGTTCTAATTTCGCTGTCAATCGTGCTTGTGCGCGTTCTATCTCGGTTTGTAGTGTGTAACGTCGTAGTAATAAAGGAGCAACTTGATGTTGTAAATCGTCCAGTTCTTTTAACCGTTGGCGATGATAGCGAAGTTGTTCTAACCCTGCTTGAATTTCAGGAGAACGCGAGAGAATTTGTTGTAGTTCTTGTTCTTGTTGTTGCAGTGATTCTAATTGAGTTTGTACCCGTCGAATTTGTAAATTGAGTTCGTTAGTTTGTTTAATCAATTGTTGTTCGAGTTCCTGTTTTTCCTGTCGTGCATCTTGATAGGCTTGGAATTTTGATGATAGCGTTTCTTCTTCTTGTTGTAGGTGAAGGAATTGATGATATTGGTCACTAATTTCTGGTTCTTGTTTTAAGAATTTTTCTAATTCAGCAATTTGGCTTCTGAGTTCAGCTTGTTCTTGGTTGAGTCGTTCGCAATCTTGAATTAAATTTTGATATTGAGTTTGTTGTAAAGTGAGTTGATGATACCAACTTTGTCGCTGATGTTCTCCCGCTTGTAATTGAATTAATTTTTCGCGATCACGTTCTTGTATTAGTTGAAGTTTTGCCAAGTCTTTTGCTAAATGAGTACGTTGGGCAGTAATAAAATCTTTCTGTTCTAATTGTTCTTCTATCGGTTGTAAACTAAATTCTAATTGTTCTGCTTGTCCCTTAAATTGTTTGGATAAATCTTTCGCTTTATCGGCTAATTCTTCGTAGCGAGCTAGTTTCAATAAATCGGCTAAAATTTGTTTGCGTTCCTTGGGGCCGCGTAACATAAATTCATCGGCTCGTCCCTGTCGTAAATAAGCGGAATTAATAAAAGTATCGTAATCTAGTTTTAAATAAGCAATAATTTGTTCTTGAGTTGTTCTTAAATTCTTCTCGGTTATAGAACGAAAATCGCACCCATTTTCTACCTGAAATTCGAGGGAACTACTGCGTCCTCTATGACGACTCCGAATAATTCGATAAATGCGATCGCTACTAATAAATTGAAAATCGACTCGAACATATTCTGCGCCTGTATGAATCACATCATCATCGCTAGCAGCACGACTTTTACCCCAAATTGTCCAAGCGATCGCTTCTAATAAAGAAGATTTTCCCGCGCCATTTGTTCCACAAACACAAGCTGTATGTAGTCCCCGAAAATCTAGGGTAGCTTCTCGATAACTTAAAAAGTTTTTGAGCGTTAGTTGTAGCGGAATCATGCAAAATTAATTGTTATAGCAGCGACGCAGATTAAACTGTCAGTTATGAAGCAGAAGCGATTTTTGGATAGCAGTACAGAGATACTGTTGCATAGTTTATCGAGGCGATCGCGTCAAATTCTAGTCTTAATCTCGAAAAGTTAACAATTATTAACAGGACTGAACTACTAAGTTAGGCAAAGCCTAACCTACACTACTGAACTACTGACACTGATAACTGAATCAAGCGTTGGTGCTGGAATCATTTCGCCTCGAAAATCTAACAATTGAACCAAAATCAAATAAGCTACAGCCAGCAAAATCGAAATAGCGCCGGTAATAATTGCAACGACTTTTCCTGTTTGCATTAATTGTTCCTTACTCGTTTATAGATAGCATCATAACTGATTAATCAAAAGGCGATTAAAACCGCAACTAGACTGACATCTTCCATTCGCCAAGTTTGTTTATCGCTTTTTCAGTTCAATCTTAATCGCGTCAATAACCGTTTCGATGACCTTGACACGGGCATAATATTTATCATTACCTGCCACGACTGTCCAAGGGGCGGCTGGGGTACTGGTACGCGCGATCGCTTGATTGATAGCAACAGCAGAGAGATTCCATTTATCTCGGTTGCGCCAATCTTCAGGAGTGAGTTTGTATAGCTTGTAGGGGTTATGTTGCCGTTCCTCAAAGCGTTTTAACTGTTCGTCTGGACTGATATGCATCCAGAATTTGACCAATACATAGCCAGCATTTGTCAATTGGGCTTCAAACTCATTGATTTCTTGATAAGCGCGTCGCCATTCAGCTTCTGTAGCAAAACCTTCAATTCTCTCGACTAACACCCGCCCATACCAACTGCGATCAAAAATGCCAATCGTTCCCCCGCCAGGAAGTCTTCGCCAGAAACGCCAGAGATAGTGATAGCGCTTTTCCTCATCCGTGGGTGCAGCGAAGGCATTGACCTTATAACTGCGCGGATCTAGAATATCGGTCAGGCGCTTAATTGCCCCCCCTTTCCCTGCGGCATCCCAGCCTTCAAAAAGCACTAAAACAGGGATCTTAGCTTGGTAAATCTTTAACTGGAGTTGGCGCAACTCAACCTGTGCTTCCCGCAATCGCTTTTTATATTCGTCTTTGTCGAGTTTTAGGTTTAAATCGACCTTGGCCAGAAAATCGGGTTCGGTTGGCAACAAATGTTCTTGCGGCTGCAATCTGGGGATCTCTACCTGGGGAATTTGTAATCGATCTAACGCTTGCGTGATAGTAGCCACCAATTGAGACAACACTTTAACCCTTGCCCAACGCTGACAGTTGCCTTCTACCAACGTCCAAGGCGCAGCCCCAGTGCTGGTATAAGTTAGCATTTCTTCTGCTAGGGTAGAATATTTGTCATAATGTTTCGCTTGCTGCCAATCTTCAGGACGGACGCGCCAGGAGTCTAATTCGTCAGAGGCATATTTTTTGAGGCGGTTTTTTAATTCTTTGCGCCCCAGATGAATCCAAAATTTGGCGATCGCCACGCCATCATCGACCAACTGACGTTCAAAGGCATTAATGTCCCTCATCAGTAAGGGCACTTGAGATTGGGAGACGCGATCGAACAGCCGATCTTCGAGAAGGTGAGTATACCAACTGTGATAGAAAAAAGCCAGACTGCCTCTAGAGGGAAGTTTGTGCCAAAATCGCCAAAGAAAGGGATAGTGCCGCTCGCGATCGGAGGGAGGTAAAATGGGATGCACGGCAAAACCACGAGGGTCCATATAATTGACGATTTTTTTGACTAGTGCCCCTTTTCCGGCTGCTGCCCATCCCTCTAGTACGACAATGATGGGTAATTTTTTATCCCAACAGGCCTTTTGCAGCGATCGCAACTGACGCATTAAGTCTTCTAGTTGAGACTGATAAGTATCCTTATCTAAAGCAAGATCCAGATCGAGGGTGTCTAGCATTGTCTGGGGCTGATAATGAATAATGTAAAGATGAATTCCTCAGTATAAATAAATTCTCAAGCGAGTAACGAATAACTAATAATTCCTAAAGGAGTTTTCGTGTCGTCAGTTAAACCTACAATTTTGGTTACAGGTGGAGCGGGTTACATTGGTTCTCACGCCGCCCTTGCCTTGCAAAAAGCAGGCTATGAAGTCATCGTTCTCGATAACCTGTCCTACGGACATCCAGAGTTAGTCCGAGAGGTTTTGAAAGTC
>CAYTUO010000442.1:0-3809 GCA_964441015.1 uncultured Pleurocapsa sp. | reverse complement strand
TTATTACACTGGCATTTACCTAATAGTTTAGCATAATATCTCCTGAAGAACCGAATTAATTATGTATCCACAAGCTCCTGAATCAATAACTTTTGAAGACGCGATCGCGCTGACTCAATTCTTATTAGACCAAATGGCAGCAGATCAGCTAGAAGATGAGGAAATCCAAGCAGCTATTACATCTCTTGTCAAAACAGAAAATGGTGCTAGAGGCTTTTTTGTGACCTATCTAACAGACAATCGTCCTCTAGCTGACAATCCCTCTTCTAGTGCGATCAAGGCGTTAAAATCTTCTCCAGAAATCGTGAGCGAATTGCTTGTAAAAAATCTGGCTATGTCAACAGCAACAGCAATTAACCATCGTCGCAATAATAATGAAGAAATGGCACAAGGTTCGGATACAGTTCGCCGACGGACTGCTAATCTTATTAAGCACATTAAATCCAATTTAATTGCTGAAAAATTACAAGAATTACAGAAAAGTGCGGCTAGAGGAGAAGGAAATTATCAAAGCTTTTTACAGCGTTGGGGTTACGACGAAGAACAAAAACAAGCCATTCAACAAGTTATCTCAGCAGTAATGGCATGATGATTGGTAGTGCGAGCATCTTGCTCGCCCCTTGTTGCTGATAACTGATAGCCGAGCTTGTTAGAATAGACTGTGTTCTGGACTAGGATAACCTTTTAAAACCGTGACTGCTATTAAACCCTCTCCTGGAACTGGACAGACTGTCGAACTAGCACCTAGCTACACAATTCCGTTAGTGCTGATTCTCGCTGCTATTCCCATCGCTTGGTTACAACTTTGGGTTGGTTTAGCTATTTCTACGTTCGGGTTGTTTCTGATGATTCAGACAGTAACTATTCGGTTACAATTTACGGAAACGGCTCTAGATGTCTACCGTTCTGGAAAATTAATTCGGAACTTTCCCTACGCTGAATGGCAAAATTGGCGCATTTTTTGGAATCCAGTGCCTATTTTGTTTTATTTTAAAGAAATTAAGAGCATTCACTTTTTGCCTGTCATATTCGACCCCAAAACCCTAAAGGCTTGTCTAGAAACTTACTATCCGTTAGAAAAATCGACTTAGAAGCGCAATCAAGCCTTTATCCCTTGCAGACTTTTTAGATTTCTTTGATCGATGAATTCAGACGAATCCCCCATTCAAGAGCCAGATCGCACTCCTGAAGAATTGACAACTAACGCTTCAGATAACTCTGAAGTAGAACTTGTCGAACAACTCATAGAAGAAATAGAACACGAATCTGCTACACCAATTTTAGCAAACTCAACTCCGCAAGGGGTAGAGCAATTAACCCAACAAGTAGCTGAGTTAGAGCGCCAAAAACAAACTCTAGAAGCAGAAATTAGCGAGTTACAAGAACGTAAAGCTCAAATGCTTGCCCAACAAGTCATTGAAGTTCAAGAAACTTTGGGACGGATGGTGCAGGAAGGCATAAAAGAGTTAGAGGGACGCAAACAAGCGCTAGAAATCTCAATCGAACAACTCGAACGTCGAAGAGATCGCATTCGAGAAGAAATGCGTACCAGCTTTGCTGGAGTGTCTCAAGAACTGGCAATTCGGGTGCAAGGGTTCAAAGATTATCTAGTCGGTAGCTTACAAGATTTGGCGGCGGCGGCAGAACAGTTGGAGTTGCCAACCTTTGAAAAATGGGAAAAACCCAAAGAAAGGGAAACAACCAAACCCGAACCCCCAGATGAAGCGCCTAAACTGCAATTTACCCAACAGAGATATCAAGATCAAACCAAAGAAATTCAAAAAATTTTAGAACAATATCGCACCCGTCCCGACTATTACGGGACTCCCTGGCAACTGCGGCGCACGTTTGAACCCATTCACGCCGAACGAGTGCAAAAATGGTTTTTCTCCCAAGGCGGACGAGGCGCTATCCGAAGTATGGGCAGTCGCTTGCAAAATATTTTGATTGCATCGGCGGTTATTTCAGTTTTACACAGGCTGTATGGCGATCGCTCTCGGACTCTGGTTCTAGCTAATACCCCCGAACGCCTGGGAGAATGGCGGCGCGGTTTGCAAGACTGTTTGGGAATCTCCCGTAGCGATTTTGGCCCCGATCGCGGTGTAACTCTATTTGAATCACCAGAAGCTTTAGTTCAAAAGGCAGATCGTCTAGTGGAAAATAAGCAGCTACCTTTGGTCATCATCGATGAAACTGAAAATGAAGTGAACCTTTCTCTTCTCCAATTTCCCTTGTGGTTGGCATTCGCTGGCGATCCACAGCAGATGTCGAGTTATACGTATTAATTAAGGGAGTGGGGAGGGTGGGAAGTGTGGGGAGACAGTTACCAGTTATCAGTTATCAGTTATCAGTTATCAGTGAACTAATTCCCAATCACCAATCACCAATCACCAATCACCAATCACCAATGACTAAAATAATTGTTAGCGCAATACTCGTAATCGTTGCTTATCTGTTAGGTTCGATTCCGACTGGTTATTTAGCGGGACGCTACCTTAAAGGAATTGATATAAGAGAACATGGTTCGGGATCGACGGGGGCGACTAATGTTTTGAGAACTTTAGGGAAGGGTGCCGCGATCGCAGTTTTATTAATCGATCTCCTCAAAGGGGCGATCGCTGTTGCTTTAGTCGATATTTTTTATGTTGTTTTTCCCACAGAAATAATCCCTAATCATTGGCAACCTTGGTTGATAATTGCAACGGGTTTAGCGGCGTTATTAGGTCACAGTAAATCAATTTTTCTCAACTTTAGTGGTGGAAAATCTGTAGCAACGGGTTTAGGGGTTTTACTCGTCATGAACCCGATAGTTGCTTTAGGAACATTAGGAAGTTTTTTAATTGTTTTAGCGCTATCGCGGATTGTTTCTCTGAGTTCAATTTGTGGCGCGATCGCGGTTAATATTTTCATGATTTTTCTGAAACAACCTGTCCCTTATCTCCTATTTGCAGCTTTAGCAGGAATATACGTAATCGTTCGTCACCGCAGCAATATTAGTCGTCTGCTTACAGGAACTGAACCTCGAATCGGACAAAAGTTACAAGAAGAAAGTTAATGATTGGTGACTTTTACAGTCGAATCAAGGTCACTGCAATATTGCCAGAAAAACAGACATCAACATCGGTTCCAGCAGTGCGATCGCGTTTAGCATATTCTCCCTCGTAATAATAAAAATCTCCCTCAATACGATACTTAACAGGTAAAGGTTGCCTACTCGGTTCACAGAAGACAATTTCTGGTTCAGGTAAATTCGCTTCTATATGAGGCAAATTGACATTCCAAAAACTTTTTGGAGGAATTGGATAACTCAATAACTTCTCCAAAACTCTTGTCGTCCAACGACTTGCTACTTCCCAATCCAGAACTAAAGGTCTTCTAATCCAATGAGAAATCGCAATTCCTGGAATATCGTGGATTGCTGCCTCTCTTACCGCCGCAACCGTCCCCGAAATATAAACGTCAACCCCTAAATTTCCTCCTGCATTAATGCCAGAAAGCACCCATTTTGTTTCTGGGGCAATATAGGTAATTGCTAGGCGGGTACAATCTGCTGGAGTTCCATCGACTGCATATTCTGTTTCAGAACGCTTTTGTAAATGAATGGGTTGAGTCGTGGTTACTCGATGTCCGCAACCGGATAAATGATCTTTAGGGGCAACAATGATGCCTCGACCATTTAACGCTTTTTGTAGTGCCCAAATGCCAGGAGCATCAATCCCGTCGTCGTTAGTTAAAATTATGGTCATGAAGCGTAATCTATCATTCTATTTGTTAATGTCATTCAGGAATTTATTGTAATTGGATTACTC
>CAYTUO010000441.1:0-3836 GCA_964441015.1 uncultured Pleurocapsa sp. | reverse complement strand
TTGAAACATTCTGAGTTTCTTCACGCACTACAATTTTTGTCCTGTACTTAGCTACGACTGGCGTATTAAGGACATTTAATTTTCTGTTCTCTTTGCCGTATAACTGCTTTTCAGCCTCTTCTACTAAGTTTTTATTTAAGATTCCTGAAGAAGCAGCTATGTAAATAGCTTCTTGATTAGGAGCTATTTCTCTTAAATATTCAATAAATCGAACAAATTCATCATAATCTTGCCGTACCAAGGGTGGATGACTAGCTGCAAATAAAGAACGAAATGAACCATTAAAGTTACCAAGATGTGTCAGCCCAATTGCAAGATTACTGATAAGAAATAGTAGCCCAGCACTCAGGATTAAAAGACGTACTTTCCTTTTTAAAATGATCCAACTTGTCCAAATAAATGCAGTCACGCCAAGAGAGACCAAAAAAGCAAACTGCGTACCGTAATGAATGCCTTGTTGCTTTGCGAAAAGTCCCCACTGAATCAGCGAAATGCTACCAAAAATAGCAATAAAAGAAACAGATGAACGGACAAGTACGCGAGTCAGAGTTCCAGCAGAAAGCCCTAGAAAGGTCAAAAACCAAATAAGCCAACTATAAAGTAATCCATAGCGTTGGACAGTAAAAATAATAGAGCGTTCATAGGAAGCATAAAGAGATCGGTAATTAGTAGTCAGAAGATTATAAAGAAATTTAGGCTCTACTATGACAATAGTAGCTAAGCTACTAACAGCAATTAGACTAATAAGAACACCGTAACGGGTTAAATTCTGTAAAGCTCTTTTTGGATAATTTCTTACTTCGGTCGAAAAAACGAGCAAGCCTTGCAAAGCCATCGCAACAATAAAAGCTCTTGCACTATAAGCATAATAACGACGAAATAGGATAGCTGATGCTAGCAAAAATCCAATGAGTGGAATCTGCCACCGGTGCCTAAGTTTAGTATCTTTCAAGTAAACAAGAATTGCCAAGCCGATAATAACAGCCCCGCCTACATCGGGATAGCCACGCAGAGTTGCTATCCAAATCGGAGGAATTAGTATCGTTAGGAAAGCTGTTGACCAGAAAACAGTGCGAGGATAAATAGGAATGATTTTAGTGGCAATCTTTCCCATTACCAGACTGAACGGCACGAGGTATACTAGCACGCAACTAAGGATATAGACAAGACGCGAGTCACCAAAGATCAGAATAAATGGGATCAATGGCAGACAAGGCAATTTGTTATATTCGGTCGAAAAAGAGTTTAATAATACCCTGATGGCTTGAAGTTTTGACTCGCGAAATATAGCGACCAACTCGCTAGTTTGGTTAGGATAGTTAGCGAAATCCCAGAAGTAAAAAAATCTTTCACTTGATACATAAGGAGTAGCGATCGCTACTGTAACTAGAATTAGCAAAGCAAGCCAACCAAAATCGCTCAAAATTTTCTGCCGGTCGAATTTTGATTGACCAAGTTTCTTGACTCTATTAGTACTTGAGTTACTTTTTAGCTGACTCACTTATCGAATCCTCCCACTTCAGCCAAAGTATAAAGCGGTCTGCCTTTAACTTCTTCATAGATGCGTCCGATATATTCTCCTAAAATCCCAATACAAATAAGCTGGACTGATCCCAGAAAAAAAACTGCGATCGCGATCGCAGCAAATCCGGTTAAAGGAGAATTCGGTTGGTGTAAGCGCCAATAGAGAACTAAACCTGCCATCGCGATCGAAAAAGCGGCCGAAATAAGTCCTAAATAACTTGCCATGCGTAAAGGAACTCTGGAGAAAGAAACCAGACTGTTGATCGCTAAGGAGATGGATTTGCGAAATGTATATTTCACTTCTCCGGCAAAACGAGGATCGCGTTCAAACTGAACTGCTGTCTGTCGAAAGCCAACCCAAGATCGAAGTCCTCGAATATAGCGGTTTCGTTCTGGCATTTGATTGAGTAGATTGACTACCTGCCGATCCATTAAACAAAAATCCCCCGTATCGGTGGGTATGTCGATATCGGCGAGGGATTTAAGGAAGCGATAGAAGGTATAGGCAGTAACGCGCTTGAACCAGGTTTCTTTGCGACGTTTCGTTCGTTGAGCATAAACCACCTGATAACCTTGCCGCCATTGTTCGATCATGTCTGGAATTAACTCTGGCGGATCTTGTAAGTCGGCATCCAGAATGATAATGACCTGACCTCTGGCAAAATTAAGACCAGCAGTGACCGCGACTTGATGCCCGAAGTTTCGCGCTAAACTTAGATAACAGACTCGGCGATCGCGCTGATGCAAGTCTCTAATGAGGGCTAGCGATTTGTCTCGACTGCCATCGTTGATTAAGACTAATTCTGCTGAGCCATCTAGCCTGTCCATTACGGCACTGACTCGACGATATAACTCTAAAATCGTTTCCTCCTCGTTATAAATCGGAATAATCAAGGAGTATTTTGGATGAGTTGTTTGAATCTGCGAGGGATTTGTCGGCTGAAGGATTGACATGATTTGCTCGGCTGTGATTCCCGATTTCTTCAGGTTTGCTGAATATCTTATCAGTCCTTCGGGCAAGGCAGTAGGGGAGCAGTTATCAGTTATCAGTTATCAGTTATCAGTTATCAGTTATCAGTTATTGCAGTGTGGGCCGAAGAGCTTACGCGAGCGGGACGCTCGCACTACTACTGAACTCCTAAGTTAGGCAAAGCCTAACCTACACTCCTGAACTCCTGACACTGATTACTGATGAGTCACCTATCACCTTTCTACTTTTAGTCTTTGCGTTACCATTGTCATGCCATCGCCGCGTATCAGAATAGCTGACAGCCAGCGAGTCTCAGGGGTGCTTGAGGCTTTGGCACGCTTGAAAATTCCTCCCGCTTGCAGCAATTCTAACTGTACAGCGCCAGGCTTGAGATAGCGATCGCCCACAACTTTTTCGTCTATGGCGACTCCAGCTAGCAGTTCGTTGCCCAAGGGTTCTTTGACAATTGCATCGAATTCAAATTCCTCGCCTACGCTGACGGTTTCTGGTAGAACAATCTCGACTTCTGGCGGCTTACTTCCAGAGGTAACTTGCGTCTTTTCTGTTAAAATTTCCTGACGAACTAGCTTTTGATTCCTAAAATACTGACGGGATTTAATAGTGGACTGGAGTTGAATCGTTCTCCCTTTCTGCTGACTTGTTCCTGCGATCGTGGTGACGGTTTCGGCCATTAACTCATCCCCAGTTTTTTCCCAAGACTGGAGTTCTGTTTTGTATTGAATCGTGTTGTAGCGTTTCCAAAGTTGGTCGAGGGCTTTTTCTAGGGAGGTATAATTCAACCCATCAGAGTTCTTAAACTCAGGACTGTAAAATTCCATCACTGTTTCGAGATCTTTCTGATTAGCGGCCATCTCCATCTGAGCGATCGGCGTTTTTAACTCAGGTGGGGCAGTTGCAGGACTTTCTGCCCAAGTAGCCATCCCGTTACCAATGGTCAAACCAAGACCCAACAGAAACGAAAGAGACCAGCGAGACCGTTTGTCAGAAAAGGGAAGGCTAAAGGTTTTAGGGTGACGCATCAGTGATAGGTTGAATAGATGTTAATAACTTTTATTCATTGTAAGACTTAAGCTTTCATCGACAACAATTGTGATTTAAAGACCAATGCGATTACTGATTGCGGCAAGCGGTACTGGGGGTCATTTGTTTCCTGCCCTAGCAGTGGCAGAACAACTCAAGGACTATAAAATTGAATGGTTGGGCGTGCCTAATCGTCTAGAGCAAACTTTAGTTCCGTCTGACTATCCCTTACATACAATCCCCGTCGAAGGCTTTCAGACTCGTTTGAGCCTCAAGACGCTAAAAATTTTGTTTCGCCTGG
>CAYTUO010000440.1:0-3847 GCA_964441015.1 uncultured Pleurocapsa sp. | reverse complement strand
AGTTAGTTTCTAATTCTGGAACTTCACCGTAGGAGGCTACTACTATCATAACCACTACATTGCGGGTGACGGGGAAGGATAAAGGTTCGTCACTGGCTGAAGTCTCGTCAAAATTGGGTTCGCTCAAATAGCGTTGGGCAGAATCGGTAAACAATTCCGTAACGTAATCGCCTGCTTCTCCCTCATTCCAAAATACATCGCCTTCATTGGCGGCTGATTGCCAATAGAGATTCATTTGCAGGAGATTTTGAGAAATTTCCACCAATCCTTCGCCTAAAACTTCTAAATCACCCTCAGATTCTATCGCGTCCTGCGCCTTGCGATTGAGAATGCCCAAGATGGGGGCAACTTCGTCTCCTGCGAGATGAACGAAGATTCGACAGACGACATAACGAGTTTTTCCGGTCAGTTTATTAAGGCGATCGCGCCAAGAACTCATCTGTTTTTATCTCAAAAATCAAAACTATTTTTTTCTACTCTAATTTATCGCTCTAGCTGTTTGGGCCAAGTAAAGTGAAAAATCGCTCCTTTGCCTAATTGTGACTCTAAGGTAATCGTGCCGCCTTCAGTTTCAATAATTTTCTTGACTATCGATAAACCAATTCCAGTACTTTCTTTCACGTCGCGTCCTTCGAGGTCTTCTTCGATCCATTTTGAGAGATTGGCGATCGCTCTTAACTGGGCTTTGAGGTCGTGGGAGACAATGTAGACAAAGCGATCTAGCTCTTGATTGCGTTGGGATAATAAATCGGTGGTTTTCATCAAGACGGCGTTTGCCTGTGTCAGTTCTGTTGCTTGCTCTTGTAGCTGGAGTTCGGCTTGTTTGCGATCGCTGATATCTTCCGTGATGCCCATCAGCGATTGGATCGTGCCGTCCGTCCCAGTCTCTGGGATGATACGCGAAGAGTAGTGTCTACCATCAATGCTGAATTCTACCTGTGTCATCTGTCCACTAGCCAGCGCCTCGCGATATTTTGCCTCGAAGCGATCGCACTCATCGGCGGGCAACCCAATCTCGCGTCCGGTTTTGCCCAAAAATAGCTGCGGTGCGATGCCGGATAATTTCCCTACAACCTATTGAAAAAAATTCTCAATAATTTTAAAATTTAGAAGCAATTGATTTATCTTTTCTTGTGCTAGTCACTGTGCCACTTATGGAAACACTCATAGCCAACAACTGGAGACTATATACTTTTAAACCGAGAGACATAATCCCTTTACGAAAAGATACTGTTTGGCTATTGAGACAAGGGGTAGTAAAAACCTTGACGTGGCATGAAGAAGGAACAGCAGTAACATTAGGTTATTGGGGAACTGGAGATGTAGTAGGTCAGCCGCTATCTCAAATTCATCCTTATCAAATTGAGTGTTTGACAGGTGTCGAAGCCGCTTGTATCCCTTCGCATCAGTGGAATTGGTTATCTGATGCTGTTCGTCACTATGTTCAACAGACTGAGGAACTTTTGTATATTATTCGCTCAGAGCGGACTCAACAACGCCTACTCAAAATCCTGATTTGGTTAGCACAGAAATTTGGTCGGAAAGTACAGCAAGGACAGTTAATTGAGTTACGACTGACCCATCAAGAATTGGCGGAGGTGACTGGTGCGACCAGAGTCACTGTAACTAGGCTACTCAATCAGTTTGAAAAAGAAGGAATCATCAGTCGGACTCACCGTCACACCATTATTTTGCGATCGCACGTTGCTTTTGAATCCTAATTTTTGCTATTGCTGGAGGGATCAGATCGCGATCGCTCTTTGTGACATTAAAAATTGGTTTGTTCATTTGAACTCCTGTACAGACGTTCCGGCGGAACGTCTCTAACTCCTGACACTGATAACTGTTTACTGTTTACTGTTCTCCCATTGTGGATTGGCGCAAATAAGATTCGATAAAGGGTTCGAGATCCCCATTCATAACAGCAGTGACATCGCTGGTTTCTACATTCGTCCGCAAATCTTTGACCATTTGATAGGGATGGAAGACATAGTTACGGATTTGATTTCCCCAAGCTGCTTCTACCATATCTCCTCGAATTTGGGCGATTTCTTTTGTCCGTTGTTCTTGAGCAATGACCAGCAACTTAGCTTTGAGGAGTGTTAATGCTCTTTCTTTGTTTTGAAGTTGGGAGCGTTCCTCAGTACAGCGAACGGCGATTCCCGTGGGAAGGTGAACGATGCGGACGGCAGTTTCGACCTTATTGACATTTTGTCCCCCTTTGCCGCCAGAACGAGAGGTAGTGACTTCTAGGTCTTTTTCAGGAATCTCTACCTTAATCGCTTCCTCTCCCAAATCCGGCATCACTTCCACTCCAGCGAAGCTAGTTTGTCGTTTGCCATTGGCGTTAAAGGGAGATATCCGAACGAGTCGATGAGTACCTTTCTCTCCTTTAAGATAACCGTAGGCATAGCGTCCTTCAAATTCGAGGGTCACCGATTTAATCCCCGCTTCATCGCCCTCAGAAATATCGGTTACATGAACTTTATAACCTTGTTGCTCTCCCCAACGGGTATACATTCGCATGAGCATTTCTGCCCAATCTTGAGCATCAGTCCCACCAGCACCCGCATTAATGGTCAGGAGTGCCCCTTTAGCGTCGTAGGGGCCCGATAAAAGCTGCTGTAATTCCCAGCGATCGAGGTCTTGTTGAAGTTGGACGAGATTGGTTTGCGCTTCTGTTAGAAGGGTTTCATCGGCTTCTAGTTCTAGCAGTTCGGCGATCGCTTTGCTATCTTCTAGAGTGGTTCGCCAGTGCTGGTATTGATCCAGGTTGGATTTGAGGTCGTTGAGTTCCTGAAGCGTTGTTTGAGCTATTTCTGGATTATCCCAAAAATCGGATTGGGCTGCTAGCTGTTCTAAGTCTTGAATTTTGGCTTTGAGTGCGCTTAGGTCAAAGATAGTCCTGGGTTTTCCCCAGGCGCGAACCGAGCGTTTCAATTTCTCTTTTGAGTTCTGAGATCTCCATATTGGCTACTGGAATTGTTGAATGGGTTAAAGAAACGTTTGGAGACGATATGTCCAGATATACTATGATAACTAATTTCTCTCAACTGTTTGACGTACTAGCTCGGCTAGCCGTTCTGCACTATCGACGAGTGCCAGAGCAGCCATTTTTTCTGACATTTGCTCAAGTTTTTCGGGCGATCGCAACAACTCCAAGACCTGATTTTTCAGCACTTCGGCACTCAAGTCTGCTTGACGGTACAGATAAGCCGCCCTCGCCTCGGCAAACACTTTAGCATTATAGGTTTGGTGATCTTCTGCCGCGTAGGGATAGGGAATTAAAATTGCAGGTGTTTTCGCGATCGCTAATTCGGTTAAGGTTCCGGCACCCGCCCGACTGATGGCTAAATCAGCCCTCTGTAACAAACCCGCCATATTCTGATAGAAAGGGAGGGAAAAGTAGCGAGGATGTTTTAGACTCTCTGCTTCTGGGTCGTTCTCTCCCGTCAAATGCGCGATCGCGGCACCTTCTTGCAACCAAGCTGGGGCACACTGACGAACCATTTGATTGACGGCAACCGCCCCTTGAGATCCGCCAACGACGACGATTAAAGGTGCATTGTCAGGAATCGGTAAATCTAACGGTTGTGGGGTGAGAAACTGAGAGCGGACAGGAGTACTGACCCAGCAAGTACGAGTCTTGGGAAGATAGTCAGACGAGCCTTCAAAACCCAAGGCAACAACAGTACACCACCGACTAAACCAACGGGTCACTTTGCCAGGAAGAAAATTCGATTCGTGGAGAATCACAGGGATACCTTGTAAGCGTGCAGCAATAATGGCCGGCCCGGCAATATAACCTCCAGTCGTCAAGATCAGAGCGATTTTACGCTTCCTCAGT
>CAYTUO010000439.1:0-3861 GCA_964441015.1 uncultured Pleurocapsa sp. | reverse complement strand
AATCTTTATTTAGAACAACTTTATACGTTTGGAGGGCCGCAGAGAGATCCCAGAGAATCTCCTGACAGCTACGGAGTTCGTTATCTTTCTGTCAGTTATTTTGCCCTAGTGCGATTTGAGGATGCAAAGTTAATCGCCGAGAATCTTAATAGCATTACTTGGTATCCGATTCAAAAAGTACCTAAATTAGCTTTCGATCACAATCAAATTCTTGAGTATGGCTATCGACGTTTGCGTAACAAGTTAGAATATAGTCCCATTGCTTTTGAGGTACTCCCAGAAGTATTTACTTTAAACGATCTCTATCAACTTTACTGCACAATTTTAGGAGAAAATTTTTCCGATTATTCTAATTTTAGATCGCGCTTGTTAAAGCTAGGATTTTTATCCGATACGGGCGTTAAAACATCGAGGGGCGCGGGTCGTCCGGCGAGCTTGTATCGCTTTGATGCTGAGGCATTTGCACCATTTAAAGATAAGCCATTAGTATTTATTTAAGATCGTTAAAGTAGCGTTTTATTAATACTTAACCATGAAATTACCTGATGATTGCAAAGATATCCAAGAAATCCGCAATGAAATCGATCGCATCGATCGCGACATCATTAAATCATTAGGAAACCGATTTGCTTATGTTAAAGCTGCGGCAAAGTTTAAAACAGACGAAACGAGCGTCAAAGCACCAGAAAGATTTAAAGCCATGTTAGAACAAAGACGAGTTTGGGCAGCAGAAGAAGGATTAAATCCAGAAGTTATTGAGAAACTATATCGAGATTTAGTCAATTATTTTATTAACGAGGAACTACAAAACTGGCAACGCGATCGCAAATAATTTATCAAAGGAGAAAATATGACCGTTCTCTACGAAGATAACTTTATCGTCTGTGACAATGATGCCATCACCATTCATTGTTATTACTTTCCCGCCGGTAGCAAGCGAATCCCCTACCAAAAAATCAAACATTTTACCGAAGAAAAGATGGATTTTTGGACGGGTGGCGGACGTGTTTGGGGTATGGGTTTAAGTCCTTATTGGTTTCATTTAGACCCCATGCGTCCCTTCAAAAATAAATGCATCATTATCGATGAAGGAGAATTAATCAAAGCGGTAATTCCCCCTAAAGAACACGATCGCGTGTTGCAAATCCTACAAGAAAATGTTCCCTTACAAAGACTGACGCTATGAAAATTGCGATCGCACAACTCAACCCCACTATCGGCGACCTTTCTGGCAATGCTAAACACATCCTAGAAGCTTCACAAAAAGCAGCTAAAGAAGGCGTTCGTCTAATGCTAACCCCCGAACTTTCTCTGTGTGGTTATCCGCCAAGAGATTTACTATTGAGTCCAGATTTTGTCGAATCAATCTCAAGGAAATTACAAGAATTAGCGCTACAATTACCCCCTCAATTAGCAGTTTTAGTAGGAACTGTAGAACTAAATACTCATGCTACATTTAAAGGTCAAAAACCTCTTTTTAACAGCATGGCTTTATTGGATGAAGGAAAAGTTAAAAAAATTTTTCACAAACGGCTTTTACCTACTTATGATGTTTTTGATGAAGATCGCTATTTTGAACCAGGGTATCAGGCTAATTCATTTTTTCTGCATCCTCTCAAAATTGGTGTTACTATCTGCGAAGATTTATGGAATGAAGAAGATTTTTGGGGAAAACGCAACTATGAAATTAATCCCATTGAAGATTTAGCTGCGTTAGGAGTCGATCTGATCGTTAATTTATCGGCATCTCCCTACACAGTAGGCAAGCAAAAGTTAAGAGAAGCAATGCTAGGGTACAGTGCTAGTCGCTATCAAACTCCAATTATTTATGCTAATCAAGTAGGAGGAAATGACGATTTAATTTTTGATGGCAATAGTGTTGCTTTTAATCGAACTGGTGAAGTCATCTGCCGCGCGAAAGCATTTGATTCAGATTTAGAAATTATTGAATTTGACGAACAAAAAAAAGATTTATTACCAACTGCGATCGCACCTCTCCCAGAAACAGCAGAAGCAGAAATTTTCTCCGCATTAGTTTTGGGAGTAAAAGACTATGCCAGAAAATGTGGGTTTTCTAAAGTTATCTTGGGTTTAAGTGGCGGTATTGATTCATCATTAGTCGCCGCGATCGCAACAGAAGCAATGGGAAGAGAAAATGTCCTCGGTGTCCTAATGCCATCCCCTTATAGTTCAGAACATTCCATTACCGACGCAGAAGCATTAGTCAAAAATCTCGGCATTCAAAGTCATTTGTCTCCAATTGGAGACATTATGGAAGCTTACGACAAACTTCTTGAACCGATATTTACTGGAACAGAATTTGGTATTGCCGAAGAAAACATTCAATCTCGCATTCGCGGTAATTTATTAATGGCGATCGCCAACAAATTCGGTCATCTTCTTCTCTCTACAGGCAACAAATCAGAAATGGCAGTAGGATATTGCACCCTGTATGGCGACATGAACGGGGGATTAGCTGTCATTGCCGATGTTCCCAAAACCCGTGTCTTTTCTATTTGTCACTGGCTTAATCGTAACCGAGAAATTATTCCCCATAACGTATTGATTAAACCTCCCAGTGCAGAATTAAAACCCGGACAGCTTGACCAAGACTCCTTACCCCCCTACGAAATTCTCGATGATATCCTCGAACGAGCGATCCATCACCATCAATCCGCCACTCAAATCGTAAAAGCAGGTCACGATCGAGCAGTAGTTAACAAAGTCATGAGATTAATTGCTCGCGCTGAATTCAAACGCCAACAAGCACCGCCAGGACTCAAAATCACTGACCGTGCCTTCGGTACAGGTTGGAGAATGCCGATCGCTAGTGCTGCTTGGCAACAAATAAGAGAGTACATATAAAGTAACTACAAATTTAAAAGCGGAAACCCTAACTTTTCGCGCTGTTGAACGTACAACTGAGCAACTTGCCTTGCCAGATGGCGAATCCTGCCAATATAGCGCGTCCTCTCCGCTACAGCAATGACCCCTCTAGCATCCAACAGATTGAAAGTATGAGAACACTTAAGAACATAATCTAAACTCGGAAGAACCAACTCGCGATCGAGAAGTTGCTTTGCTTCCTGTTCATAAAGATTAAACAGGCTGAACAGTAAATCTGGATTAGATGCCTCAAAGTTATAAGTACACTGTTCTATTTCCGCTTGCAGAAAAATATCCCCATAACTAATCTGGTCGTTCCACTGAATCTTAGTAATTGCATCTACATCCTGTAGATACATCGCCAATCGTTCCAGACCGTAAGTAATTTCAATAGAAACCGGACGACAATCAATACCGCCGCACTGCTGGAAGTAAGTAAACTGGGTAATTTCCATCCCATCAAGCCAAACTTCCCAACCAGTCCCCCAAGCACCTACAGCCGCATCTTCCCAATTATCCTCTACAAAACGAATATCATGGTCTTCAGGATGAATACCTAACGCTCTCAACGAATCTAAATAAATCTCTTGGATGTTGTCTGGAGAGGGTTTAATCAGCACCTGATATTGATAGTAATGCTGAAAGCGATTAGGATTTTCGCCATAGCGTCCGTCCGTCGGTCTTCGACACGGTTCTATATAAGCCACCGACCAAGGTTCCGGCCCTAACGCTCTCAAAAATGTATGCGGATTCTTAGTTCCCGCTCCCTTCTCAATATCATAGGGTTGGACGATCAAACACCCGTGATCGCTCCAAAACTGATTTAACCTAACAACGATTGACTGAAAATTTATAGACACTTTATCCACCACCTTTCTCTAACCTCTCCATTGTCGCTCAGAAAGGTTATCAGAAGCGAATTTCAGACAATCTGGCCAAATTTTTTCTCAAAGGGTTGACATCATAGGGGAAAGT
>CAYTUO010000438.1:0-3866 GCA_964441015.1 uncultured Pleurocapsa sp. | reverse complement strand
CCTCAAAGGCAAAAAGACTTACACATGACTATACTGCAACCCAATAGAGCGATCGGTGATTGGTGACTGGTGACTTGTCAGTTATCAGTCGTAGAGACGTTGCAGTGCAACGTCTCTACAAGAGTTCAGTAGTAAATATTCTCCCTTGTCCTCCTTGTCTCCTTTGTCCCCCATTTCTTCCCACACTCCCCACACTCCCCGTTCCCCTCTTCTTGTACTAGTTTATAAACCAAACATAGGACACGAGAGCCAGTTTTGTGTTTAAATCGTTTCTTAGTTCTTTCTTAGTCGCTCCTTAAACAAGCGGCAAATCTTCTACACACTACATGGTCGATCGCGTCCTTTTCTCGCAAGAAATCGTCAGCCTCGCATATCAAGCTAGAGTTCTCAAAAAAGCCTCGCCGACTAGAGGAATTCTAACAGCAGACAAACTCATCTGGATAACCAACGAGAAAAAATACGTGCTTGCACTAGAAGATATCGTAGGTGCATCAAGTCTCCCTGAAACATCTAGCTATCAAATGGCTTGCTTTGTCGTACACGCCTATCCTCTAATACAGAAAGGAAAGTTTTTTGGGAAACCCAGACGAGTGCTGCGAGAGTACTATTTTGCCTGTCCCGATATCAAGGTGCGATCGCAGTGGGTAAAAGCCATTAACAACGCTCTCGTCGAGCGAACCCAAACCAAGAAACCCCGCCACCTACACATTTTACTAAATCCCGCAAGCGGACAACAGAAAGCACGACGTATTTTCCAAAAGGTTCGTCCTATGTGGGAAAAAAGTCAGATCCAGTTAACCGTCACAGAAACCACCAGTGCGGGACAGGCCAAAAAAATTATTCAAACGCTACCTTTAGAAAAGATTGATGGATTGGTGATTATTGGCGGCGATGGAACGCTTTATGAAGCTATTAACGGATTAATGAACCGTCCTGACTGGGAAAGCGCGATTCTCACTCCCATCGGCCTTATTTCCGCAGGAACAGGAAACGGTTTGTGCAAAACCCTATTAGATTTAGCAGGCGAACCCTACGATCCTGTCAGTGCAGCTTTTCTAATTGCCAAAGGAAAAACGCGCCCTCTCGATCTTGCGATCGCACAGCAGCATCACCGACGTTACTATAGCGCTCTTTCCCTCTCGTGGGGATTTATTAGCGATGTTGATCTTGAATCCGATAAATTACGTTTTTTAGGCTCTTTTAAAAATACGATTTACGCACTGATCCGGATTTTGAGTCTTCGTACTTACCCTGGCAGGTTATCTTTTTCACCGGTTTCTGACTGGACTCCCGCTACGCACAGCGAATGCAAGTCCTTGGCCCAATGTCCCATCTGTGGCGATCGCCTTTCACCAGGATTGCCCCTAGAATCTGTCTCTCACTTCACGCACGTTATCGAGGATGAATTTGTCCTCTTTTGGGCGATGAATGCAATTTGGGCGGCGCACGATATCAAAGCGACTCCTCACGCTCACCTCTCGGATGGGGCAATGGATCTATTAGTCGTGCGACGAGGCATTTCTAAATGGCAGTTACTTCTTGCTTTTCTCCGCAGCGCTACAGGAGAACATATTTCCTTACCCTATGTGGAATATTATAAAGTTCGTTCTTTTTGTCTAGAACCTTTAACCAGTCGAGGAACTCTAGCAATAGATGGAGAACAGGTAGATTACTTACCCATACAGTTGCAAGTTTTCCAAGGACTTGCCCGCGTTTTTGGTCGCTAGGGATTTCAAGCAGTTATCAGTTATCAGTTATTGTAGTGTGGGCCGAAGAGCTTACGCGAGCGGGACGCTCGCACTACTAATTCCCAATCACCAATCACCAGTCACTAATCACCAATCACCAATCTAAAATCGAAATGACGGGCTTTGTCACTCGCAGACTCTACCCGTCAAATCAACTCTGTTTCGTTTTCCAAGGTCTCCTCCGTAACCTTTGCTAACTGGAACCGATCGCTCGCTTCTCTTGTTTTCCTTACCTTAGTCGCATCTTCATCAGATCCTGGTTTGGCGTTGCCTTTCTCATCAGGCGTTACCACTTTTGTCTAGGGTTAAGGCAGATTCACTACGATCTCAATTACATACTAGCAAAGTTTTGTCAAGTTAGATCCATTTTTTATTTTTTTTACAAGAAATCTATCTCAATTAACGGGTGCGGAACGAATTCCATCTTGCTTGCTCACGAACCTAAAATGCGAGCAAGATGCTCGCACTACAATAGACTTCTTGCAAAATTCCAAAATCTCTCAATCCAAAATCCAAAATTAGAAAAGGTTAACTATTTTCTGGCATATCTTCCCATTAATTGGGCTTTAGCTTGAATGTGTCCTTCCATTGCTTTTTCTACTTGTTTCTTAGTCGCTTTTTCTCGAAGGTTTAATTCTGTATCCAAAGCATAAAGCTTGAAGAAGTAGCGATGTTCTCTATCTGGCGGACAGGGGCCAAAGTAATCTAAATTATTACTCGTGCCAATTCCATGAACTCCTGGCGGTTCTTCTCCTTCGTTAATTTCTGTTAGATTGGGCGGAATATTAAAGACTATCCAATGATCCCACATACCATCTGCTCGTAGGCGTTTGGGAACGTCGGGATCGTCCATAATTAAGACTAAGCTTTTCGCTTGTGCAGGAACATTAGATATTGTTAGCGGAGGATTAATATTTTCTCCGTCACAAGTGTATTTAGAGGGAATTTTTCCTTCATGGTCAAAAGTAGAACTTGTCAATTTCATTTTTTATACCTCCGTGCGAGAAAAAAACGGACATAATATTAGCAAAAAAGCGAAAGCACTCATGCAACAGGTTGAACTAACGACTCAGAGCAAAAATGACTTTTGGCTTCCTTCAAATGCTTAATCAATGTCGTTTGAGGAAGGGGGCCTTCTAGATGACTCCAAGGTAAGATTTGGTCGGTTTTCCAATCGGTATGAACATAGTAATCTAGGTCGGGCAACTCTCCTTTTAGTTCCTTAAAAGCACGCTTATAACTGCCAAGAGAATCTCCATATTGTCGAGTCAGTTCTAAAATTTTTGAAAGACGACGATCACCCCTAGAAATGAGTGCTTGTATAACTGACCAATTGTAACTTTCTGGGCGAAATTCTATGCCGCGCGATCGCAGTTGTTTTTCTAGCCATTTTAATCTTTTTTGTGCGTCCCGATTAACGCCAAACCACTGAAACGGCGTGTGAGATTTGGGCACAAAAGTACTGCATCCCAAGGTCAATCGCAATCCAGGAGACGCTTTTTTTACTGCCTGTAGCATTCCTACAGTTTGCTCGACATCGATGTCTTCTTCTCCTGGAATTCCCACCATGCCATAAAATTTAATTGCTTTTAAGCCCCCTGCTTTAGCATTAATCGCAGCTTGAATTATCTCTTCATTTGTCAGTTTTTTATTGACGATTCGTCTCACTTTTTCTGAACCACTTTCGACGGCAACTGTAATCGATCGCGTCTCGTGTTTTACCAAGGTTTTTGCTAATTTTTCAGTCACCGTATTGGTGCGGACAGAAGCAATACTCAGTCGCACGTTTTCAGATTGCGGTTGAGATAGGTAATCTAATAAGGTTTCAAATTCTGGATGTTGGGTTACAGATGCCCCTAATAAACCGATGCGATCGGTCACTTTTAAACCCTTTTCAATAGCAGGAATTAAAGACCCTTCTAAACTGGCGGTGCGAAACGGTAAAGTGAGATAACTTGCCAAACAAAAGCGACACATTTCTGGGCAACTACGTACCACTTCTACCATATAAATATTTTCCCAAGCTGCTTTTTCAGTGACAACTGTTGAAGCTGAAAGGGTATTTCCTCGATAAGTTTGTTTTTGGATTTTAGCAGGAATGTCAGAATCTATCGGTTG
>CAYTUO010000437.1:0-3870 GCA_964441015.1 uncultured Pleurocapsa sp. | reverse complement strand
ATCGGAAATCTTAGCAATAGCATCGATATTTTCTAAATTGAGGGGTTTTGCTGGCTCGTAAGCGAGAGTTTCCCGATTGAGGGAGAGAATATCTTTTCCTTGCTTCTTGTAAAAGCCCTGACCTGTTTTTGTCCCCAGTGCCCCTGCTTCTACGAGTTTGTGTAGGAGTTCGGGAACGCGCAAGATATCCCGACTCTCATCGTGGGGAATAGCAGGATAGAGATGCTTGGCAACATAAACCAGCGTATCGAGTCCCACTAAGTCTGCCGTTCGGAATGTCCCTGACTTCGGCCGTCCTACTAGGGTTCCTGTCAGCGTATCAATTTCCTCAATCGTATAGCCTTCTTCAATCCATGCCCGCAACGCCTGCATGGTTACGTACATCCCAATGCGGTTGGCAATAAAGTTAGGGGTATCTTTAGCTACTACCACTCCTTTGCCCAGGTGTAGCCGCCCGAACCACTGCATTCGTTCTAATATCTGCGGCTCGGTATCGGGTGTGGGAATGAGTTCTAGCAGCTTCAGATAGCGGGGTGGGTTGAAAAAGTGAGTACCTAAAAATCGCTTGCGGAAGACATCCGATCGCCCCTTTGCGATCGCTCCAATAGGCAAACCGCTAGTATTGGTGGAAATCACGGCATCATCGCGAACGACACCTTCCAAGCGTTCCATTAACTGCTGTTTGCTCTCTAGATGTTCTACAACTGCCTCGATCGCCCAATCCACCTCAGCAACCCGATGAAAATGTTCGTCAAAATTGCCTAAAATAACGCGACGGGCTGTTTTTTCGCTAAAAAATATCGGCGGAGACAGTTTGAGAGCTTTTTTGAAAGAGGCCTCTACCAGATCGTTTTTCTTGCCCGTTTTAGCGGGGAGATCCAGCAAATAAACTGTCAACCCTGCATTGGCAAGATGAGCAGCTATTTGGCTTCCCATCACCCCCGCACCGAGAACGGCGGCTGTTCGGAACGGCTTCCACATATTCTGATACTCTCCTATCGATTGGTGACTGGTAACTGGTAACTGATAACTGCCTTAATGATGATTGAGGGATTGTGCGTAGACTGGACAGGTAGCGGGAGCAACCGGAGGACAGGGAAACTCTGGGGTAGGATAGTCATCGATGTTTCTCACTTCTGCGTCGCCTTTTTTGTGCGTCGTCTCCTCTCTATACAAAGCATCAATGTCTTTGGCAAACACCTCTACAACCTTGGCTCGGATCACCTCTCCAGTTGGAGTTAACATTCCATTTTCAACAGCAAGCGTCACATTGGCGAGGTGGAAGCGTTTGACAGTAGACCAGTAGGGCAAATGGCAATTGGCTTCATCCACTAAAACCTGGTACAGAACAAGAATGCACGGATGCTTGAGGAGTTCGTCGGTTGGCAGATCGAGTCCTATCTTTTTCGCTCGTTCTTGCAGGGCATCCAGATTGGGGAAAATCAGCATGGCGCAGAATTTTCGTTCGGCTCCTACTGCGATCGCTTTAGCTACCAGGGGAGATTTTTCTAGTTTGCTTTCCAGTGGCTCTGGGGTGACATACTTGCCTGTAGAGAGTTTGAATAGGCTTTTCTTGAGACCAGTAATCTTGAGAAAACCGTCTTCGCTGAACTCTCCCAAATCACCTGTATGAAACCATCCCTCTTCATCAATGACTTTTTGAGTAGCTTCGGGGTTTTTGTAGTAGCCCTGTGTGACGCAAGGCCCTCGAACGAGAATTTCCCCATCCTGGGCGATCGCCATTTCTACTCCGGCAATGGGTACGCCTACCATTCCCGCGCGGTTAAAAGACCCTCGATTATAGGTCACTGCTGCACTCGTTTCGGTCAGCCCGTAGCCTTGCAAAATGGTAATCCCTGCTGCGGCAAATAGGTTAGCTATCTCTGCCTTTAACGCCGCTCCCCCACTCAATAAATATTTAAGACGACCTCCAAAGACAGCCCTCCATTTATGGAAGACAAGTCGATCCGCTAGCTTTAGTTGCAAGGCGTACAATCCTTTGGGTTGCCGTCCAATTTCGTACCGTTTAGCTAGGCTTAATGCCCAACGAACGACAAGCGGGGTCAGCACTTGTTCGAGAAATTGAAAGCGATCGCGAGACTTGAAAAAATGGAGACTTAGGGAAGTGCGCCAAGATCTTCGTCCAGCCGCATCGATTTCGCGCTTAGTTTTTCCTGTCTTAGCTAGTCGTTTTGTCTGTTTACTGCCTCCTTCGAGAATCTGGGTGTAGACCTTTTCCAGCAGTAGTGGCACTGTGGCAAAAAGGGTTGGTTGTACTTCTTGGAGATGCTTGATGACTCGGTTGGGGTTGCTGAAGTAAATGCTATGCCCGTAGTTCAGATGACCATAAAGAAGGGTACGAGCAAAAATATGCGTCAAAGGCAGAAAGGAAAGAACCACCTCTTCTGTTCCTAACTTTAAATTGGGAAGACCTGTAAACTCTGCCAAGGCGTTGAAACAGATATTTTCATGGGTTAGCATGACTCCCTGAAGCTGTCCCGTCGTCCCAGGAATATAAATGATGGTGGCTACTTCTTTGGCGTGTGCCGATCGCAACGGCTGTTTGTTAGTTTCAGAATATTGAGCTTGTCCTCTGGCCCGAATTTCCGCCAAGGAAAGGATTTGCAGACAGGAAGGCAATTCTGCGTGCGATCGCTCGTGTTTCGTTTGACTGAGAAATTGGGGAATAAATAAACCTGCGGTGGCAGGGTCTTCTTTGACATCATCTTTGCTATGAGTTGGCTGGCAGATCGCCAGTTGAGAGCGCACTTGTTCCCAATCCCCAGGGACATCGGCAATGATGGCGGTTTTTAGATGAGGTGCATCCTGCAAATAAGGAGCAATTTGATCGAACAAGTCGAGATTGGAAATGACGAGCGCTTTTGCCTCGCTATGCTGCAACACAAAAACGATGTTTTCGAGGGTTTGACTGAGGTCGATGGGTACGTCTATCAGGTTAGCCAGTAAACAACCCATGTCGGTTAAGCAAAAGTTGACATCGCTGTGCATTAATAGCGCCACGCGATCGCCCTTTTCTAGTGCTAAATCCAACAAACCTAGCGCTATTTCTTCGGCAGTGGTCTGAAAGGCTTGTTCTGATAACGTTTGCCAGCCAGCTTCTGTCCTTTGGTTAAAAGCGCGAGCGTTAGAGGTGCGATCGCATCTTTTATCCAACAAAGAAGGCAATGTCAGTCCTGTGATCGCCTTTCCCGCGTTGGGGGGCGATCGATAAATCTTTTTTAAACGCAACATTTTACACCAGAAGGAGCTTAAGCTTCTTCTCCTCGCTAACAATTATCGTTGAAGCGTACAGGCGAGATTTTCTAGGGAGCAAGGCGGGTGCATTAAAAGCGATCTCAATCTTTTAACGCGATTTATCTCGCTTGAGTTGCTATGGCGACTGAATTGATTGATTTAAGTTTGGATGTTCTGTCATCCATTGACGATCTGGAAAAGTAACAAGCAAGACTCGGTAACTCCTTCAGATGTTAGCTTTGGATACCTGAGTCTAAAGCGATTTTAGGCTTCTCCTTTTAATTTAAGATTTATGAGCGACAGAATGCAGGTATTTAAAAACTTCAGCAATGCCGAAGCTAATTGTTTTGATTCCAGAGGTTTTGTGCCTAATTTTACTGTAGCTTACCCAAAGAAAGAATCGCCAGTATTGTATCGAGTTAGTTTACAAAAGTGACTAACTATGGTAGCTAGAAGTCGATTTTGAAGGCATTTTAGCAGCACAAAGTGCCAATGGCTGATGGTTAATTACCCCAGGCAAATGTCGCTCTATCCAGTCTGCCAAATCTGCAAGCACTTCATGGGAATTGATGTCGAGGTGGAGATCGTGATAGCTCCCTGGGAACTCATAACATT
>CAYTUO010000436.1:0-3874 GCA_964441015.1 uncultured Pleurocapsa sp. | reverse complement strand
AATACGTGGGAACAAACTTTTATGGCTGGCAGCGACAACCCAAACGGCGAACCGTACAGGAAGAAATCGAAATGGCGATCGCGCAAGTTCTCCAACATCCAGTCAGCTTGATCGCAGCCGGTCGCACTGATTCAGGGGTTCACGCTGCCGCTCAAGTTGCCCATTTCGATGATCGCCACAGTAGGATTCCTGCCTCTCGTTGGGCGGCAATTCTCAACTCTCGGCTACCTGAAGATATATTAATTCGAGCCTCGGCTAGAGTGGCTAAGACCTGGCACGCTCGTTTTTCTGCTCTGTGGCGGCGCTATCGCTATACAATCTACACAGACAAGCAACCCAACTTGTTTGTCAAGCCCTTTAGTTGGCATTATTATCATGCGCCCTTACAAGAATCTCTCATCCAGGAAGCGTTGAACCCTTTGCTTGGAAAAAATCATCTCGCTGCTTTCCATCGTGCTAGATCTCAGCGCACACATTCTTGGGTAGAGATTCAAGAAGTCCAATGTTATCGACAAGAACCCTTGCTTCATCTAGAAATTCAAGCAAATGCCTTTTTGTATGGCATGGTGCGCCTTCTAGTTGGAATGCTAGTTGAAGTTGGGAGCGGTGAGCGATCGCTAGAAGAATTCACCGACATCTGGGTTAACCAACGGCGAGAAAAAGTTAAATATGCGGCTCCGGCGAAAGGCTTATGTCTGTTGCGGGTCGGATATCGCGAATTTCCTTTTTCCCCTAACGTTTGGTATGATATGCAGCCTATATTTCAGTTTAATCAGGTAGTTAGTCATTCGTAAGAACCCCTCAACTGCCTACTAATCACTAATCAATAACTCTCAACTAACAGACAATGACTACTAAAACTCCTCTTCCTACTCAAGAAACCCTAGAACAAAAATGGTACGTCGTAGATGCTGCCAATCAGCGTTTAGGTCGTCTGTCCTCTGAAATTGCCAGCATCCTTCGAGGTAAAAACAAGCCCATCTTTACTCCTCATATGGATACAGGCGACTTCGTGATCGTCATCAATGCCGAAAAAGTTGTCGTTACGGGCAAAAAACCCAAACAAAAACTCTATCGCCGTCATTCGGGAAGACCTGGCGGAATGAAGATGGAGACTTTTGAACAACTGCAACAGCGCATCCCAGAAAGAATTATCGAAACCGCCGTTAAAGGAATGTTGCCTAAAAATTCCTTGGGTCGCAAGCTTTTTACCAAACTTAAGGTATATACGGGAGCAACACATCCCCATCAAGCTCAAAAGCCTGAACAACTAACCATTAACACGATTCCATCAGGAGGGAAATAATGCAAGCAACAGACACTCAAGAAAAAGTAGTTTACTGGGGAACAGGTCGCCGGAAGTCGGCTGTAGCGAGAGTTCGCCTTGTACCCGGTAGCGGACAAATTGTCGTCAATGGCAGATCGGGAGAAAGTTACTTCAATCAAATTCCAGGTTACATTGGAGTCATCAAAGCTCCCCTGGAAACTTTAGGGCTAGAAAACGAGTATGACATTTTAGTCAAAGCTCACGGCGGTGGTCTGACAGGACAATCTGATGCTGTTAGACTAGGAGTAGCTAGAGCCTTATGTCAACTTACGCCAGAAAACCGTCAGCCGTTGAAGATTGAAGGATATTTAACCCGCGATCCCCGTGCCAAAGAACGCAAGAAATACGGCTTGCATAAAGCTCGTAAAGCACCTCAATACTCTAAGCGATAAAATTATCAATAGTTGTTGGTTATTTGTTAGTTGTTATTTGTCTAGTAACCATTTAACTGCTAACTAATAACCATTAACCACTCACTGAAGATAACTATGCCCAAATCTAACATTCATCCAACCTGGTATCCAGAAGCAAAAGTCATTTGTAACGGGGAAGTCGTCATGACAGTCGGCTCTACCCAACCCGAAATTCATGTAGAAGTTTGGTCGGGCAATCATCCATTCTTTACTGGAACGCAGAAGATTATAGATACTGAAGGACGAGTTGATCGCTTCATGCGTAAGTACGGAATGCTAGGTAAATCAGACCAGAAAAATAAAGCTTCTAATATAAAAGAAAAATAGCCAAGTGATTGACTGTTTTGTCCCAGCAGGCTTTCTGTTGGGTTAATTTTTTTCTATCGGTCAATCTAGCTATTTTTTGTATTAGGAGCAAGTCAAATGGCTGAAGTTTACTTACTGGAAAAACTACAATCTGTAGAACAAACCTACAAAGAATTAACTCGTCGTCTCGCCGATCCAGATATTGCCACCAATCCTGAGGAATTGCAGCGAGTGTCCAAAGCGCGTTCTTCTTTGGAAGAAACGGTTGATACTTACGACAATTGGAAAAAAACCAAGAATGACTTAACTGGAGCGCGGCAAATCCATAAGGAATCTGGCAATGACCCAGAATTAAGGGAAATGGCTGCCCTAGAAGTCGAAGAATTGGAAGAGAAGTTAGCCCACTTAGAGAAACAGCTAAAAATTTTACTCTTACCCCGCGATCCCAACGATGACAAAAATATTATGCTGGAAATCCGTGCTGGAACTGGCGGGGATGAGGCCAGTATTTGGGCAGGCGATTTAGTAAGAATGTACTCTCGCTATGCTGAGTCTCAGAATTGGAAAGTCAAGTTGGTTAGCGAATCGCTTGCCGAGTTGGGAGGCTTCAAAGAAGCGATTCTGGAAATTCAAGGCGATCGCGTTTACAGCAAGCTAAAATTTGAAGCTGGCGTTCACCGAGTCCAAAGAGTACCAGTGACAGAAGCAGGCGGACGAGTTCACACCTCTACGGCAACAGTAGCCATTATGCCAGAAGTGGATGAGGTTGAAGTCCAGATCGATCCCAAGGATATTGAAATGAAAACAGCGCGATCTGGTGGTGCTGGCGGACAAAACGTCAACAAGGTTGAAACGGCTGTAGACTTGATTCACAAGCCGACTGGAATCAGAGTCTTCTGTACTGAAGAGCGATCGCAATTACAAAACCGCGAACGAGCGATGCAGATTCTGCGGGCCAAGCTGTATGAGATCAAGCTGCAAGAACAACAAGAAGCGGTGACTTCCATGCGGCGATCCCAGGTAGGAACAGGAGCGCGATCAGAAAAAATTCGTACTTACAACTACAAAGATAATCGCGTAACCGATCACCGACTGGGGCAAAACTTTAACCTAGCTGGTGCCCTAGAGGGAAACATAGAATACATAATACAAGCTTGTATCGCTCAAGATCAGCAGGAACGTCTAGAAGAATTAGCGGCTTCTCCTGAAACGGCTGAGGCGCTTAATAAGAGCCTATTCCAAAAATAACAAAAGCTTACGAGCGTATGTCATCATAATTAGACTAAGGTGGTTTCTGAGAAAGAAGATCCCGCCTCATTAAAGATGTTATCCTTCTCAGAGACGAATTAGGACTGTCCGTTCGCTCATTTTCGCATTGTGGGAGGTCATTAGTGACAAGTCAAGGTTGTGTCCCATTTGTCAAATATGTATTTACAAGATGTTACAAATTCTCCAAGTGCTTGCTCATTGTAGCTTTTGAGGTTTTCCTCTCACGGGGTGATCGCGCCGGAGGCGCATCTATGGCGATCGCTAACTCAACAAAGGAAGTGGAATTTTCAGGCAAAGCTTCTGGGTCGGTGGTTAGTTCCCAGTAAGTTATTTCTCCTCTCTTGCCAAAAATTATTTCTCTGACGTATCTTATTTCTGATGTTTGATTGCTAAATTTCCGCTGGAATTTATGCCATCGGTTACTTCTAACCCACATTCCGCACTTCAAAAATTGGTAGAAATTATCAAGACGCTCCAAGAAAAAATTGCGCGGCTCGAAGAAAGAAAGCTCCCTTTCCTGGTGAAAAAGGAGACTTAGGCTCATGAAAAGAAGAAAAAA
>CAYTUO010000435.1:0-3881 GCA_964441015.1 uncultured Pleurocapsa sp. | reverse complement strand
CCTCAAATTGAAACAGATTACTACAACTTCGAGGCACTGAATACGCCTAGCGACCATCCAGCGCGAGATATGCAAGATACCTTCTATCTGCCTAACGGTCAACTTCTGCGGACTCACACCTCTTCAGTGCAAATTCGCTACATGGAAACCCACGAACCGCCAGTTCGGATCGTCGCGCCAGGTCGAGTTTACCGTCGGGATACGGTGGACGCAACCCACTCGGCTGTTTTTCATCAGATAGAATTGTTGGCAGTCGATCGAGGTTTGGCCTTCACCGATCTCAAAGGCACGATTAAAGAGTTTTTGCGACAAATGTTTGGGACAGAATTGCCCGTGCGCTTCAGGGCAAGTTATTTCCCCTTCACCGAACCCTCGGCGGAAGTAGACGTACAGTGGAAGGGCAAATGGCTGGAAGTGATGGGGTGCGGCATGGTCGATCCCAATGTCCTAAAAGCTGTGGGATATGACCCAGAAATCTACACCGGATTTGCGGCAGGTTTTGGCGTAGAACGCTTTGCGATGGTCTTATATCAAATTGACGACATTCGCCGCTTATACAATAGCGATTTGCGCTTTTTACGACAGTTTTAATTAGTCCTTAGTCGTTTCACCAGTCACTTTACATAGGAGTTAATCATGAGCGAAGACTTAGGAAAACGAAAGTTACTCTCGGCACTATGTCACGGTTCGATTTTTTTTAGTGCCCTGTTTCTATCAATTGGCGTTCCGATTGTTATTCTGTTTCTTTCCGATGACAAAATTGTTCAAGATAATGCGAAGGAAGCCCTAAACTTCCATTTAAATGTTTGGTTTTACGGGATCGTCTATGTCGTACTCACTTTTATCCTGATTGGTTATTTATTGTTGCCTTTAGTGCCTATATTTCTTCTAATAACTTGGATTCTGCCGATTATCGCTATTGTCAAGGTTTTAAGCAATCCTGACATGGTTTTTCGCTATCCTTTTATCTTTCGCGTACTGTAGGAGCAAGATTGAAGAAGGCAGAGGGAGACAAAGGAGACAAGGGGACAAGGGGACAAGGGAGACAAGGAAGACTGTTGACTCCTGGACTCTTGTACAGACGTTGCAGTGCAACGTCTCTACGACTCGTGGACTTCTGTTTACCTCCTGCCAAAAATTAAGAAAAGATTACTGAGTAGCATATATACCTAGAAGACATCGTATTCTAAAATTAGAACTAGAGAAAGAGATAGTAGAGCCAACAAAAAGTTAAAGATCAAGAACAGTCAGATCAAATTGCCAGAGAGGATTCGGCAAAGCCTGTTGCAAAAGGAGAAATTGTCCAAACAGCTTTTTCAAACAATCTTCCATGAGTAATAACTAAAAGGCTTGGGAACTTGCTAATGTGCAAACCCGAAAGAGCATACTTACCTGCAATTTTATCTAACTGAGCCGATTTAATAGAGGAATTCAATCATGGTACAAACAACACTTGATCGCGCATCCTTTCAGCCTTCTAAAGACAATGCGTTAATTCTTTGGTTTGAGGAAGTTGGCATCGCCGATATTCCCCTCGTTGGGGGTAAAAATGCCTCTTTGGGCGAAATGATTCAACAACTGACTCCCAAAGGCGTTAACGTTCCCACTGGCTTTGCCACGACTGCCTATGCGTTTCGCTACTTTGTTCAAAAAGCGGGCTTAGAAGCAAAGCTGCGTGAATTATTTGCCGATCTAGACGTAGAAGATGTCAGCAACCTGCGCGATCGCGGCAGGCAAGCTCGCGCTCTCATTCTCAACACGCCCTTCCCGTCGGAACTAGAACTTGCCATCACCCAGGCTTATATCAGACTGTGCGAGCGCTATGGGAATGGAACCGATGCGTGCGATCGCTATGAAGGAGCCGAAAAAGAAGAGTGCCAGCGCTATCTCAGCGATGTAGACGTTGCCGTGCGTTCCAGCGCTACCGCAGAAGACTTGCCCGATGCTAGCTTTGCCGGACAACAAGAAACCTACCTCAACGTCCACGGTGTTATCGGCGTTCTAGAAGCTTGTCACAAGTGCTTTGCCTCGCTATTTACCGATCGCGCGATTTCTTACCGGACGATTAAAGGCTTCGATCACTTCGAGGTTGCCCTCTCTGTCGGCGTACAGAAAATGGTACGCTCCGATTTAGCCGCCTCTGGGGTCATGTTCTCCATCGACACGGAAACGGGTTTCAAGAATGCGGCTCTGATTACGGCTGCCTATGGCTTGGGCGAAAACATCGTTCAAGGCGCGGTCAACCCAGACGAATACTTTGTCTTCAAGCCCACCCTCCAGCAAGGCTTCCGCCCCATCCTAGAGAAGCGCTTGGGCAGCAAAGAAATCAAGATGGTCTACGATATCGGCGGCGGCAAGCTAACCAAAAACATTCCCGTCCCCGAACCCGATCGCCAGAAATATGCCATCACAGACGACGAAATTCTCACCCTCAGTAAATGGGCTTGTATCATTGAAGACCACTATTCGGCAGTACGCGGCACCTATACGCCGATGGATATTGAGTGGGCAAAAGACGGTCTGACTGGAGAACTGTTCATCGTTCAAGCTCGTCCCGAAACGGTACAATCCCAAAAATCCGGCACTGTCCTGCGTAGCTATAAATTGAAAGGCACAGGAGACGTATTGGCAAAGGGTCGCGCCGTCGGAGAAATGATCGGTCAAGGTAGAGCTAGAGTCATTATGGACGTTCACAAGATCGACGAATTCCAAGCCGGCGAAGTTTTGATTACCAACAAGACCGACCCAGATTGGGAGCCGATCATGAAGAAATCCAGCGCGATCGTCACCAACCAAGGCGGACGGACTTGCCACGCAGCGATTATCGCACGGGAGATGGGTATTCCCGCGATCGTCGGTTGTGGCGACGCTACAGCCGTAGTGAAAACAGGTCAAGAAGTGACCGTTTCCTGCTCGGAAGGGGAAGAAGGACGAGTTTATTCTGGTCTGGTGCCCTTTGAGATCCAAGAAACCGAGCTAGACAATCTGCCTCGCACCCGCACTAAAATTCTCATGAACGTCGGCAACCCTGAAGAAGCCTTCGGTCTTGCCTCGATGCCCTGCGATGGCGTTGGTCTGGCGCGGTTTGAGTTCATCATTGCCAATCACATCAAAGCTCACCCGCTTGCCTTGATGCACTTCGACGAACTGACCGACGAACTGGTCAAGCGAGAAATTGCCGAACTAACTGCTCTCTATGACAACAAATCCGACTTCTTCGTAGACAAGCTAGCACATGGCATCGGCACGATCGCGGCTGCTTTCTATCCCAAACCCGTTGTCGTCCGCATGTCCGACTTCAAGAGCAACGAGTATGCAAACCTCTTGGGCGGCAAACAGTTCGAGCCGGATGAAGAAAACCCGATGATCGGTTGGCGCGGCGCATCTCGCTATTACGATCCCAAGTATGCCGAAGCCTATGGCTTAGAGTGTAAGGCACTCAAGCGCGTCCGCGACGAAATGGGTTTAACCAACGTCATCCCGATGATTCCCTTCTGTCGCACTCCCAATGAAGGTCGCAAGGTACTGGCAGAGATGGAGAAACACGGTCTCAAACGCGGCGAAAATGGCTTGCAAGTCTACGTCATGTGCGAGATCCCCAGCAACGTCATCCTCGCCGACCAATACAGCGAAATCTTCGATGGCTTCTCGATTGGTTCTAATGACCTGACTCAGCTAACCTTGGGACTCGATCGCGACTCGGCATTAGTGGCCCACATCTTTGACGAACGTAACGATGCAGTAAAAGAGATGGTGCGCCAAGTCATTAGCAAAGCGAAAGCAAACGGTCGCAAAGTCGGTATCTGCGGTCAAGCACCCAGCGATTATCCTGAATTCGCTCGTTTCTTAGTCGAGTTAGGCATTGATTCGATCAGCTTGAA
>CAYTUO010000434.1:0-3884 GCA_964441015.1 uncultured Pleurocapsa sp. | reverse complement strand
CTAATATTTTCTGGTTTTCCTTACTTTAATCTATTCAATTGAAAACCGCTATAAGAAGAAATGATCGCTCCACCCGCTCAATCAAGATCCGATAGCGATCGCTGATGGCCGAACCAGGCGCTAACAGAGCTATAGCACCGTCACGAGTTTCCCAAATGTTTTGTGTGAGCGTTGCTCCCGTGTTTTTCAGTTCTGATATCGGAATGCTGGCGCTAGGGCGATCTTTTTCTAGCGGTTTGTCTGAGTTGATGAGGGTGAGCGCTCCCAAAACGCCATCTCGCCCTTTTTTTCCGCTAGCACCATTAGTCCCATTTCTGCCATTGTGACACCTGAATTGGCGGGTCGTACAACTGTAGTCAGCATCTCCGGGATCGCCTTCACAGGTTTCTATTGTCCAATAGGGTTCCGAACAATTGCATCCCTGACCGCCATTGCCCCCTTGACCTGGCTGTCCTCCTTGTCCGCCTGCTGCCATGACAGTAAGGAGTCTGAGGTTTTCTGGGTTGGTCGTGTAGATGGTCAGCGTACCGCCGTTGCCACCGTCGCCGCCATGACCGCCACTACCGCCATTGCCGCCGCTTGGGGCTTACAGGTTGTAATCTACCTTTTGCGGTTGAGTACTGCAATTAGCATCCTTGCCATCGCTACCATTTTCACCATTGACACCGTTTTGACCCGATAAATTGAGTGTCATGGGAGAACCATCGGCAAAAATGGTGATATTGTCACTGTCTTGACCTTTAGTCCCATTGGTGGCACTTTTACCGTCTTGACCGTTTCTGCCAAATTTTTTGATTTCCGTTCCCCAAGCTAAGGAATTTCCTACAGAAGCGCTAAGCGGATCGCATCTGTCCGACTTGGAAGAGGAAGGTAGGACGTAGGGGAACGTCAAGAAAACCAGTACGAGTGACAATTTGCCAAGGAAACGCATGGCGCTACAATTGAATCCTGCTGTTCGTCACTTTTGACTCTTAAGGTTTTATTTTTGTTTCCCTTGCTAGGATTACGAGTACGCGATCGCCAAAGGGTTAAAAACGGGACAGTAGCGCTATATTTAAAGAAAAACTGCTAAGATTTAAAACTTTTTGGTCATTTCAATGAACAATGACAGGACAAGAACTTCATCAACTTTTGCTCGCTAAATGGGGACATTCCTACGATATCCAGCTAAGGCGGATTAAGGACAGAATGTTTGTCCAAGTAATGTGGAAATATCTCGAACAAGTATCTTTTCCCCTTTCAGCGCCAGAATATCTGGAACATCTCAATGCAGTGGCCGGTTACCTCAATGCTTGGGGCGGCGTAGAGCAGCTAAAAACTTATATTAGCAGAACTCGCGAACGCCCTCGACTCGGCAAACCAGTCAGCATTCCTATCGATTTGGGCGATCGCGCTTCGGAATGGATTCTAGATGAGAATTGACTGATTTTTCAACGTCCGCTCAACTTTACCATCCCTATACCCCCAAAATAGAGTCCTAGAACTGCACCAGCTAGAAGAGATTGAGTTAGGGGATCGGTAGAAGGGGTCAAAACCGCACCCAGAATAACTGCGCCTAGAATGACATAGCGCCAACCAGAGAGCATTTGCTCGGAAGAAACGATCCCTAAATACCCTAAAATTAACTGGATTACTGGAATTTGAAAGGCTAGACCCGTGCTGAACATGAGCAGCAAGACAAACTCGAAGTAGCGATCGATAGACCACAACTGTTCGACAACATCAGCACCGTAGCTAATGAAAAACTTTAAAGCAGCAGGAATGAGAGCGAGATAAGCAAATGCCAATCCCCCAAAGAACAGGATACTCGATCCTAAGACGATAGGGGCGAGAAGGCGGCGTTCGCGGCGTGTTAGTCCTGGTAAAACAAACTGAATAAGTTGGTAGAGGATAAAGGGACTTGCAATCAAGATGCCACTGTATCCAGCAACTTTGAGCGAGACAAAAAAGAACTCTCCAGGGGCGAGTTGTAGAAATTTGACATCTCCCGCAGGAACTTCTAGGAGTTTAACTAATGGCTTAACAAAGATGAAACAGCCAAGCATCCCCAAAGCTACAGCGATTAAAGCGTAGAAAATTCGCTGGCGTAACTCTTCGAGATGGTCGAACAATGACATCTCTACTTCGTTGGGAATATCATCGAGATAAGTATTAGAATCGTTTTGGGGTGGGGTTTCGAGTTCTGTAGAAGCCATCTTTGCTCCAATCCAGTCCAAGGGCTGTTAACCATTCTATGAAAAAACTGACAGAGATAACCTCAACAAATCTTGTCATGTCTTGCAAACGAATTTAAGTGAGTTATTAACTAAGGATATGATAATTCGACAGAATCTGTGGCGCTTGAGTTTAGCGATCGCGCTGGCAGTTAACTCCCTATTATCCCCTTCCTCAACCCTAGCTGCCGAACTAGAAGAAATTGTCCGTCGGGGTAAGCTGGTTGTCGCCATCAAAGATAATTTGCGTCCCCTGGGATTTTATGGCGAACGAGGCAATTTACAAGGATTAGAAATCGATATCGCCAAGCGTCTTGCCGAAGAATTATTAGGCAGTACCGATGCTGCTATTTTAAAACCCGTTACTAATCAAGAGCGTTTGCAAGCAGTCATCGATAACGAAGTCGATCTCGCGATCGCTAGAGTCACGACAACCCCTTCTCGCTCTCGTATTGTAGACTTTAGTGATTATTATTATCTAGACGGCACTGGGTTAGTTAGCAAAAATCCCAACCTACAACAGTTAAGCGATCTAAGATCCAGTAAAATTGCCATTCTCAATAACTCTAGTACGATTGCTGTCTTGCGATCCGAACTACCCAATGCTCAACTAATTGGGGTAGATTCTTATGATGAGGCATTAACGCTCCTAGAAACCAGAAAAGCAGATGCCTTTGCTGCTGATAACAGCATTCTGGCAGGTTGGGTACAAGAATATCCCCAGTATCGACAATTACCTGTTCGTCTCTCTGGCGATCCTCTGTGCGTGGTTATACCTAAAGGATTACAATATGCAAGCTTGCGAAATCGAGTCAATGACGCGATCGCCCGTTGGCAAAAATCCGGTTGGCTGCGCGAAAGAGCAACTTATTGGGGACTCCCGTAAGAGGACGGGGAGTGTGGGGGGTGTGGGAAGTGTGGGGAGACAAGGGGACAAGGGGGACAAGAAAGAATCTTTACTCCTGAACTCCTGTACAGACGTTGGAGTGCAACGTCTCTACGACTTCTGCATAGCTGCATAGCTGCCTTCTCACTAATCACTACTTACTAACTCACGAAAACTAAACAACAATCGATAACAAAATTATGAATAGTGAAACGCTTCCGTTAATTTATCTATCTGTTTTGATCTTAATACTAGGTGGGACAGCCATATTTTTGTTGCGTCAGGTGATTAAAACTCGTCAGATCGAAGGAACCTTCTCTCGCTTACAAAAAAAACTGCAACAAGAAAAAGGAACTGCCAAAGAATACTACGAGTTAGGCAGTCTTTATTTAGATAAAAAACTGTTTGTACAGGCGATTAACCTTTTGCAAAAAGCTTTGAAAGCAGAAAAAGAAATAGAAGAAGAAAACAAAGCTTTAATCTATAATGCCCTTGGCTATGCCCATTTTTGTCAGGAACAGTTCGATCTGGCAATTCGTAACTACAAGGAAGCCCTGAAATTTTATCCCGAATATGCGATCGCTCTCAATAATTTGGCAAGCGTTTACGAACGTAAGCAAATGACAGTAAAAGCGCTAGAAACCTATGAAGAAACGCTAAAAGTCGATCCCAATAATCCAACTGCCAAGCGTCGGGCTGAATCGTTACGCAAACGTCTTGTAGAGTCGAAGTGACTGGTGATTGGTGATTGGTGATTGGTGATTGGTGATTGGTGATTGGTGATT
>CAYTUO010000433.1:0-3890 GCA_964441015.1 uncultured Pleurocapsa sp. | reverse complement strand
AGTTAGTTCAATCAATTGACTAGTCAATCTTTTAGACTTTTATTACTGATGGGTTATTTAATGGCAATCTGCACTAGATTGGAACTAGCCTTCAATTCGTCTCATCTTCTGGCAAGTCGCCCAAACCCGTAATAGCTTCAAGAATTACTTCCATCTTGGCTTGTAAGCGATTGAACTGATGTTCCAATCGGTCGAATCGGCTGTCAATACGATCAAATCTCGTATTAACCATCTCAAACTGCTCGTCCATGTGGTTTTCCATTGCAGCAAACCCCTCGCTGATTCGACCATCAGGCTCCATGTCTAATTCAAGTGTTTTGATTCGCTCGGCGGCATTGGCTAACTGTCGTCTAAGCTGGTTGATGCGCTTGTTTTGTTCTTGTTCGCTCATGCGCTAAACTCCTATTAAGTGAAAAATTTTCTTCAATTCCCCTAGCTGTTCGCACCAGCCAGGGGACTGCTTTTATTATCTATCCCTAATGAATTAATCAGGGGGGGAAAAATGGATGGCGAACAATTATGCACGAACTTGTACTGTTTCCTTCCCGGCGAGTTCAAAGGCTTCGTGGACGGCTTTTAATGCTTTTACTCCTTCCTCTTGTGAGACGACGCAACTAATTTTAATTTCAGAGGTAGTAATCATTTGAATGTTGATTTGCTCCTGCGCCAAAGCTTCAAAAAATCGGGCAGCAACGCCTGGTTGTCCTGCCATTCCCGCTCCGACAATGCTAACTTTAGCAATATCTGGATCTACCGTGACTTCGCCGCAGCCAATTCGGTTGGATAACTCTTCTAATGCTATCCGTGCTGCTTGGGCATCTCCTTGGGCTACAGTAAAGGCAATGTCGCGGGTGGGAGTGCCATTGATGACGCGACAGCGTTGGGATTGAATAATCATATCAACACTAATATTGTTCTCTGCCAACGCTCCAAAGATTTGGGCTGCCATGCCGGGGCGATCGCTCACGTGACGAATGGCTATTTGGGCTTGATTGAGATCGAGGGCCACTCCGCGCACAGGAGGAGAGTTGACAGATTCAGCAACTGCCCTTGAGGTGGACAGAGGAGAATCTTCTATTTCAAATGTCTCGCACAAGGCTTTGATGGCGCGATCGCAATCTTCTTCGGCAATGACACAACTCACCTTCACTTCGGAGGTAGAAATCATTTCGATATTGACATTTGCGTCAAACAATGCTTTAAACATCTGAGCGGCAATCCCCGGACGGCCGATCATCCCTGCCCCAGCGATGGAAATCTTGGCAATGCGCTTCTCTACCATGACTTCAGCTTCTTCTGGATCGGCCCGATGGGAGCGCAAAGCGGGGGCGATCGCTTCGGCTACCGCTTCGGCTTTTGCTAGCACGTCTTGGACGACGGTAAAGGCGATATCGTTACTGTTACCTTCATGAATGGACTGGATGATGAGATCGACATCCACGTTTTGACGGGCAATTTCGCCAAATAACCGCGCTGCAATACCGGGGCGATCGGGCACTCGCAAGAGAGCGACTTTCGCTTGATCGATGTCAAATTCTACTGCATCGACTGCCTTAGTAATTTCTAATCCTTCCAGAGAACGTGGCTTGGGCATCGGAGAAATCACCTTCGTTCCTGGTTCGTCACTCCAACTCGAACGAACAACTAACGGTACGCCATAATTTTTGGCAATCTCGACTGCCCTGGGATGCAGTACTTTTGCCCCCAAGCTAGCTAACTCCAGCATTTCATCGCAGGTAATTTCGTCCATGAGTTTCGCCTGCGGCACGATGCGGGGATCGGTGGTGAGAATGCCGGGAACGTCGGTATAAATCTCGCACAGATTGGCTTGCAAGGCCGCCGCTAAGGCAACGGCTGAGGTATCCGATCCCCCGCGCCCTAAAGTGGTAATTTCTAGGTCATCAACGCTGCTAATGCCTTGAAATCCTGCGACGACGACCACCTTTCCTTGGTTGAGATGGCGCTGAAGTCGATCCGTCTTAATTTCTAAAATTCTGGCGCGACTGTGTTCGGCTTCCGTAACAATGCCCACTTGTGCCCCAGTCAGAGAAATGGCGGGTTGTCCCACCTCTTGCAATGCCATGCTCATCAGGGCAATAGACACCTGTTCCCCCGTCGAGAGAAGCATATCCATCTCCCGCCGACAAGGATTGGCAGAAATTTGCTTGGCTAAACTGACCAAACCATCGGTGGTTTTTCCCATTGCGGAGACGACGACGACAACATTATTGCCGCTTTGGACTGTTTGCTTGACTCGCTCGGCAACTGTTTGAATTCGTTCTGCCGAACCAACGGAAGTTCCACCGTATTTTTGGACAATTAACGCCATAATCTTTCCTTACCCAGAGACTGGAAAGTCTTTTTTCTCAATCATCTAACTTACCAAATCTTGGCAAGGTAAAGGGGGCTTAGTTCCAGATTCTTTAGCTTTCTTTAACTGTCAGCTTTAGCGCCATCCCCATTGCCTCATGGTTGCCAATCGGACAGTAGACTTCATATTCTCCTGGACTGAGTTGTACTTCCAAGGTATTCGTCTCGCCAGGTTTGAGGATGGTATCAAATTTCTTCTCGATGTTGTTCCCCTCGATCTCAAAATTATGGTTAGCCTTGCCAACATTCGTCACTTTGAAAGCTGTTACTCCCGCAGGGATAGAAGCAGGCATTTCTATCTTGAACTCAGAGAGTTTGACCTCTACGGGGGCGTTTTGAGTGGCAGCAGGAGAAGGCGAGGCTGGTGACTGAGTTTCTTCATTTTTAGTCTTTGGCCCAGCGCAGGCTGTCAGAAGAACCCCGATGGCGATCGCTCCTAGAAACCGACGTATCTTCGGCTGTTGGCTCGTATCCATCGTCTTGGCCTCCTTTTTTTCTATGGATGTAGCGTTGCAGTAGGAGAGCTTATGTCATGGATTAATAACATATTCCATTCTAGCGCGTGCGATCGCACAAGAGCAAAAGAGAAGCAATATTTTAGATTATCCCCATTAATTGAGCGAAATCGAACACCAGCCAAGCTGGGTAACAAGATTAATTTTCTTCATTTCCTTGAAATTTAACTTTTCTTTTTGTAAAAAATAGATAGCTTTACCATAAAACTTAACTAGACAACATTTTCCTATTTGAACAAAGAATCGCTAATCTTCACTGCGAAACTTCACGAGCATTAATCATGATCAACCAGTTAGTAGATCGCTCATCCACTCTCAAGACATCCTCTCTTGAGCTTTCCATCGTCATGCCTTGCCTAAACGAAGCGGAAACCCTAGAAACCTGTATCAAAAAGGCGCAGTGGTACTTAACCCAGCACAAGCTCTCTGGCGAAATTCTCGTAGCTGACAACGGCAGCACAGATGGCTCTCAGGACATTGCCGCCCAAATGGGAGTCCGCGTTGTTCCCGTTAAAGAGAAAGGCTACGGTAGCGCCCTCCGAGGCGGGATTGCTGCCGCACGGGGTCAGTACATCATCATGGGTGATGCTGATGATAGTTATGACTTCACTAAGCTAACTCCATTTCTTGAAAAGCTGCGATCGGGCTACGACCTAGTGATGGGAAATCGTTTTAAAGGCGGCATCAAACCAGGGGCGATGCCGCCTTTGCACAAATATCTGGGAAATCCCGTGCTGACATGGATAGGACGGCTATTTTTCCCCAGTCCTTGTGGCGATTTTCACTGCGGGCTTCGTGGTTTTCGTAAAGTAGCCATTGAAAAGCTGAATTTACGAACAACAGGGATGGAATTTGCCAGTGAAATGGTGGTTAAGGCAAGCCTTCACAAGATGCGAATTACTGAAGTGCCAACAACCCTCTCCCCCGATGGTCGCTCCCGTCCTCCTCATTTAAAAAGTTGGCGAGATGGTTGGAGGCATTTACGTTTTTTACTGCTGTATAGTC
>CAYTUO010000432.1:0-3892 GCA_964441015.1 uncultured Pleurocapsa sp. | reverse complement strand
GATAACTGATAACTGATAACTGATAACTGATGAGTCACCAATCACCAATCACTGGTAGCTGATGATTAAGCTATTGCTTGCTGGTAACGCTTATTGACTTCATCCCAATTAACTACATTCCACCACTGTTGCAAGTATTTTCCTCGGTCATTTCTATATTTGAGATAATAAGCGTGTTCCCAGACATCATTGCCCATAATTGGGTACATTCCCATCATTAGAGGACTATCTTGATTGGGCATACCGATGATGCTCAGTTGCTTGTTATTATCGAGAACCAGCCATGCCCAACCACTGCCAAATTGTTTGCTACCAGCATCATTGAAAGCTGTTTGAAAGTCTTCAAAACTACCAAATTTTTTCTTAATCGCTTGGGCAAGTTCTCCCCTTGGTTCACCTCCCCCATTGGGACTCATAATTTCCCAAAACATGGTGTGATTGACGTAACCGCCACCGTTGTTTTGAACCGTTTTGCGAATTGCTTCTGGTAAGCGATCGATATTGCTGAGTAACTCTTCTGCGCTTTGGTTGACTAATTCTGGATATTGATTAATCGCTTCATTAAATTTTTTGGTGTAAGCGACATAATGTTTATCGTGGTGAAACCGCATGGTTTCCTCATCGATATAGGGTTCGAGAGCATCATAGGCATAGGGAAGTGGGATAACCTTAAAAGGCTTGTCCTCGCTGGCGGAAGCTTGAGCAAAGCTATTTTTGGGAAACAATCCTAAGCTTGCTGCACCTGTAGTGCCTCCTAAAAGCAACAGAAAATTGCGACGATTGAGACTCATAGTTCGGGCAATTTAGCGTAAATAGGTGGACAAACTCAAACATATCATTAGTAGCTGGGGATATACTAAGAGCCTATCCGAATAACTTATTTAAGCGCACAGAGGTTAAAAATTCTCAGTTTCAGGTCTTGGCCCCACAGCACCTGGTTGATTGAGAAAGAGGTTGCCTGCGGCTTCATTTTGATAGATGCAATCAATTCTCGGTTTACCTTCCAGAGGACCTGTATAACCAAAAGTATTCATTCGGTTTTTGCAATCGTTTACTTGTTGAGAATCGATTAATTTCCGTTGTTCTAAAATAGACCAGTTATTGCGACGCAAAACGCATCCGGGTTGCAGAATTGGTTGGGTGACGTAGACATTGAAGGGGTTTAAAGTGACAAAGACGCGCATATCGGTGACCATCGCACTAGCACCGTATTGAACGCACATTTCAGCATTGGGAGCGGCGCGATCAATAAAGTCCCGCGAGGCAACGTTTTCGGGGTTCACGCTAGCTGTCGAACTCAAACCGATACCAACTCCGATTCCCAGAATAAAAATTCCCCCCAAAAGGGCTAGCAGCGTGTAATTTAACTTAAATCCCGAAGAGCCGCCGGAAGATTCTGAAGATGGATATCGAGAGTAAGTAGAGCGGGGAGGGGAATAGCGAGGTCTACGTGTCATAGATTTAGAGGCATCAATAACATTTTTTATCTAGCACATTTTCTTAATGATTGGTGATTGGTGACTGGTGAGAAGGCTTTTATGTTACGATCGCTCTTCTACCCCCCTGAACGCTTACGAAATCTTTTCCCAATCACCAATCACCTATCACCAATCGCTTTTAGAACTCTTTTTCCTGAGAAACAAAATATTGACTAAGTAACCAATCCCAACTCCTGCTACTAAAATGACTGACACTAAGACAATTAACCTCGAAGGCGGAAGAGAAAACGACGAAGAATGAGAAACAGAGGAGACTAGCGAAACTGAAGAAATAGCTCCCACCGCATCAATATCAGCGCCTCCCCAGCCAACCCATTCTCCGTCGTACCATACACCATCGTGTTCTCCCTCTTCGGGATCGTCAGTTAAGCGGACGTAGGCAAAGTAATCTTCCGGCCCCCAGCCAAAAGCGTCGATATCAATGCCATTGTGTTGCGAATCTGTTCGACCAACTGCCTTCCAGGTTTTACCGTCCTTGCTAATTTCGACCAAAACTGACTCGGTTCTCTCACCTGCTTCAAAAATCCATAAATCTGGTTCATTAGTGCCGCCACCTGTCAAGGCATTGTTAGTAAATCGTAATGTAATTCTGCCGCCAAATCCCAAAGAGACATCGTGACGAGCCGACAGGGAAGAGGAAGAATGTTGCTTATTGCTGGAATTGGGGGGGCCTAAAGCACTAGCTGGATTATTAAAAGGTTCTCGAACATTAGGTAATTGCTCGTCATTGAGATAAATAATCGGCTCGTAGGAGACAATCGTATCGGCAAAAGAAACTTCTCCGGCGGGAAAGTCAACCTCATAAAAGGTGGTAGCTGGTGCAAGTGTCGCATTAAGCAATACAACCGCGCCAGCACCGAGGGACAGCACGACAGATAAAACGATCGCCTGACCCACAAAAGACCGATTTCCCAAATTTAGTAGCTTATTTCCCGTCATTGAATGTCAATCCACATGGACTTCTTCTGGAAGTGGCAATTCTTGGGGTAACTTGGCAGGGGGAGAAGAGGGGAGAGTAGAATTCAAAGGCAAATATACGGTAAAGCAGCTACCTATTTTCAACTGACTGCTAACGGTAATTTTACCGCCATGACGCTGAGCGATCGCAAAAGCGATTGACAATCCCAACCCCGTTCCTCCTTCTTGACGCGATCGCGCCTTATCCGCACGCCAGAAGCGATCGAAAACCAAAGGAAGTTCTTCTGGAGCAATGCCAATTCCCGTATCCTCCACGCTAATTATCGCAAAGCGGCTGTTTTTCGTCAGGCGAAGTACGACTTGTCCGCCCGAAGGCGTATATTGGATGCCGTTTCGCAGTAGGTTGGAAAACAAACGACTCACTTGAGCGCGATCGCCATTAACCGATACCGTAGCAAATTCCCAATACTTAAGCGCAACTCCTTTTTCCTCAGCAAAAGGCTCGAACAGTTCCACCAAATCCTGTAAAACAGCATTGAGAGCGATCGCCGTCCACTCGGTATCAACCGTCGAGCTAGTCGTATCGGTGCGAGCGAGAAACAATAAATCTTCCGTTAAATGGATCATTTGGCTGGTAGCAGAAGCGATCGAGGCTAACTTTTTGGCATCTTTAGGATGAATGCGTTCGGGATGATTTCGCATTACGTCAACAGAAGCTTTGATCGCCGTCAAAGGGCCCCGCAACTCGTGGGATGCATCCGCCGTAAACTGCTTGAGTCGCCGAAAACTTTGCTCGACTGGCTTGATCGCCCTTTGAGTGAGCCAAAAACCCGCTAAGCCCACCAGCCCTAAAGTTGTCACCGCTCCCATTCCCAACCCCAGCAGGAGTTGACTTTGGATATTTTCGAGATCTTGTGTCGATTGACTGACGCGAATATAACCTTCTAGCGACGAAGAAATCGGCTCTAGACCATCTCCAGAAACGGGAATCGTAAACGTCCGAATCTGGGCTGGCTGTTGCATTCGCTTAATCGTCCAAAAACCCGGTCTGGGCGGAAGGGCGATATCGAGAGGGCCCTTGCTAGCGATAAGTTGACCTTCTGCGTCGAACCATTCCAAACTCTGTCGATCTCGATTAAAAAATTCGTGCCAAGAGACGCGATCGACTTCTTGAAAATACCGATCGCCTTTCTTTCTGACTTCGATAAGAGAAGGGGCTGCCGATTCAGCCAGAGTTTGCAGTTTTTTGTCTAGTTCGCGATAGAGACTTCGACTAAAAAAAACGTATACTCCCGTCCCAAATAAACTCAAAATGGTGGCCATCACCATTAAATAAGACGATAAAAGTCGCCAGCGCAAATCTCGAAACATCAGTCAGGAGCCATTGAAAATTAGAAGTTTAAAATTCACAAGAAATCTTTTCCCAATCACCTTCTCACCAATCACCTTCTCACCAATCACCTTCTCACCAATCA
>CAYTUO010000431.1:2085-3896 GCA_964441015.1 uncultured Pleurocapsa sp. | reverse complement strand
AAAACACTTGGCGGTGGGAATACCCGTCAATAAAGCTTACCGAGTATCCGAAGCACAAGCTGGAGTTGGTAAGAAGCCCTCACTTGCTGCGTAGCAGAAGTGACGGGAATATTCACTAAATCAAAATTTGATACAGACAGAAGAAAATACCTTTCAATTCAACCAAAAGCAAGAATTATTAACACAAATCAGACAAGTTTTCGAGGGATTAGGAATACTTCTGGTCAAGATTAATGGGCAGATACAATTTATAACTCAACAGGCAAAACATCTGCTGAGGCAGTATGCTTTAACCTATAACCAAAACCTATTACCAGACCCTTTACACTATTGGTTCAAGGATCAGATTGCCCAACGCCTCTCCAACGGCAACTTTCCATCTCCCTGCTTACCTTTACTGATAGAGAAAGCAGGACGACAATTGTGTATCCGTATCATGTCTGGTGCTATCGGCGATCGATATCTCTTGCAATTGGAGGAACGAGAATCGCAATCCTTTTCCGTTTCTGCGTTGAAATTACTCGGACTCACTAAGCGTGAGGCAGAGGTACTGTTCTGGGTTGCCAAGGATAGAAGTAATGCCGCGATCGCTAAAGTGCTAGATTGCAGTCAAGGAACGGTGCGAAAACACCTAGAGCATATTCACCGAAAACTGGGTGTACAAACCCGAACGGCTGCTGTGATGGTTGCTATGGAAAGATTGGGGCTACTCAAAGGAGGAATTGTTGCAATTTCTTCATAATCATATACGCGGATCGTCGTATTTTCTCTGGAACTGATTTTTGCGAGCATTGAATTGAAGATTTAATAGTAGTTTTCAAATGGTTACAACTCATACCAAGTGCGAAATCGGGTTGAGCTACCAATTAAGATAGGGCACGATCGCTCCGCTCTCCTATAAATACTCAATCCAGCCCCGCATCTCGTCAGGACTCAGCACTTCGTAAATCAAGACCAAACTACGAATAATTTCGCCCAGCGAACGGGAATTCTTCTTGCAAAAAGCAACCCCCCAATGATCTGCACTTTGACTCGCCAGCCTCAGAAAATCCGTGTCATGGGTGACAATCACTCGCCCCTGCTCACAGGCAAACGCTAACTGAACCTCATCCGGTTGCCCAAGTAGCCCCATCTCACGAGTCGCCGTCACATCAATCCCCTGACGGCGCAAAGCCAATGCCACATCTGGATCGACATTTTCATCTAAGTGGAAGCGAATGCGCTCACTCACCACGTAACTCCTTCAGCTTTGCCTGCAACCGAGAGGGATAATTGCTCTGTAACAAGTCAGCAAATGCTTCATCCGCTTGAATACTCTGCTCTATTTCATCTCGATGGTCATAGTAATATGCCATTGCCGCGTAGACCGAGGCTAAAGGGAGGTGATATTTCCCAGCAATCAAATCCAGAGACTGTCCCATCCGTAGATACAGAGTGGCAATATCGGCAACCGTCATGCGAGTGCCTGCAATTCGCGGTTTTCCCCCTCTAACCCCTGGTGTCATTTCAATATGCTGATTCAGCGTGATTTCCATAATGACCTAATTTGAGTAAACGTCGAATAACTCTATTTTCCCTGAATCGTCTGAAGGCGATCGCTAATAAAGATGACAATCTCAAGAAGCGATTCGATTAATTGCTATCAAAGTAAGTGTATAAGCTTCATCGATAAATAGTACGCCATCTAATGCAGATTCAATTAATTGCTCAACTTTTGTAGCAGTTTGTCCAAGACTGCAATCCAATCAAATTATTTAATTCTTGAAGGATGCGATCAATATTACCTAATTGAACATCGGTATTAGTTAAAT
>CAYTUO010000431.1:0-2075 GCA_964441015.1 uncultured Pleurocapsa sp. | reverse complement strand
AATTATTACTATTTCTAGAAGGTTGAGGTGTTGCTAATAGTTCTCCTTCTTTTATAAGCTGTTCTTTCAATTTTCTTAAATCATTTTCAATAGAATCTTGCTGAGTTTTTAATCTTAGTTTTGCTAAGTCTTTTTCAACCTCTTCACGGTAATTTTTATAGGTCATGTCCTTTTCTCTAAATAACCTTTTTAGTTCGCTCTTAATATTCCCACCGGCAAAGAGAAAGTAACAACGGGATTTACTTTTAAAATGATACAATTGTATTATCATCTCAAACTTAGTTAAAAGGGTTTAGATAGGGGGTTCATCCCTTAATAAACTTTCCTTAGAAAAGCTCTAAAGTCGTCTATAACCCTTTTGTGTTAGAATTTTTGAGGATTTTGCTATCAAGGGGGCTAACTGTAGCTCCTAGCTTGATTTGAGGAAATTTATGACGAGTACGAGCAACTACGGTGCAGAACAGATTCAAGTTCTCGAAGGTCTAGAACCAGTACGCAAGCGTCCGGGGATGTATATTGGTACGACGGGCGAACGAGGACTTCATCATCTCGTTTACGAGGTGGTAGACAACTCCATTGACGAGGCATTGGCAGGTTATTGTACCCACATCGAAATTGACCTCAACCTTGATGGTTCCGTCAGCGTAACCGACGATGGACGCGGTATTCCCACCGATACCCATCCTACCACTGGTAAATCGGCTCTCGAAACAGTCATGACAGTTTTGCACGCTGGCGGGAAATTTGGCGGCGGTGGTTATAAAGTTTCCGGTGGATTGCACGGTGTTGGAATTTCCGTCGTTAACGCCTTATCAGAATGGGTAAAAGTCACTGTCTGGCGAGACAACAAAGTTCATACCCAGCGCTACGAAAGAGGTATTCCCGTTACAGGATTAGAAGTTCAACCAGACAAAGAACATCCAACTGGGACTTCAGTTACTTTTTTGCCCGACATACAAATTTTTGCTGCCGATGGCATCGAGTTTAACTACAATACCTTAGCCGGACGTTTAAAAGAACTAGCTTATCTCAACGCAGGGGTCAAAATTACCTTTACTGATAAGCGACAAGATGAACCCCACGTCGAAACTTATTGCTATGAAGGCGGGATTAAAGAATATGTCGCTTATATGTGTCGAGAAAAGGAACCCCTACACCAAGAGATTATCTATGTTTCGGGGGAAAAAAACGGCATTCAATTAGAAGTTGCGATGCAGTGGTGTGTTGATGCTTACAGCGACAACCTTTTAGGATTTGCGAATAACATTCGCACCATTGATGGAGGAACGCATTTAGAAGGATTGAAAACCGTTCTGACGCGCACTCTTAATAATGTTGCTCGCAAACGCAATAAAATCAAAGAGAATGAACCTAACCTCGGCGGAGAGAATGTTCGAGAAGGGTTAACGGGGGTCATTTCCGTCAAAGTTCCTGAACCGGAATTTGAAGGACAAACCAAAACCAAACTCGGCAATACAGAAGTTCGAGGAATTGTAGATTCTATCGTCGGGGAAACTTTAAATGAATATCTAGAGTTTCATCCCCAAGTAGCAGATTCTATTATCGAAAAAGCCGTGCAAGCGTTCAAAGCGGCCGAAGCGGCCCGTCGCGCTCGCGAATTAGTCCGTCGCAAATCGGTATTAGAATCGTCTCCCTTACCTGGAAAATTAGCCGATTGCAGCGAAAGAGAGCCAGAAAGATCGGAAATCTTTATTGTAGAAGGCGATTCGGCGGGTGGGTCGGCCAAGCAAGGAAGAGACAGGCGCTTTCAAGCCATTCTGCCGTTACGGGGTAAAATTCTCAACATCGAGAAAACTGATGATGCCAAAATCTACAAGAATAACGAAATTCAATCCTTAATTACGGCACTTGGATTGGGCATTAAAGGAGAAGAATTCGATGCGTCGCAGTTGCGCTATCATCGCATCGTGATCATGAGCGTTGCTGGAGATGAACCGACTCTAGTGATGGATGATACAGGGAAAACTGAATTTGTCGAAATCGGTCAGTTTATCGACGATTGTATTGAGGGACGGCGGACAACTGAACGCTATCAGGTCATTTCTTTCGATCCT
>CAYTUO010000430.1:0-3900 GCA_964441015.1 uncultured Pleurocapsa sp. | reverse complement strand
TTATTACACTGGCATTTACCTAATAGTTTAGCATAATATCTCCTGAAGAACCAAATTGAGAATATTGCCGCCCGCATAACCAATTTCTTGATGAGATTTTCCCCGCAACATCGAGAGACTTTGAGTAAAACAACTTTCTAGACTTGAGGAAGAACCTAAATTTGCAAGTAATTTATCGATCGCGGGTTGTAAGATTAACCGAATTTGAGTGTCTCTAATATAGTCTTTGGCTGTCGCTTTGACTAGCACATGACTTTTGAAGAGATTTAGTTTCTGTTGGACGATCTCCTGGACAATTCGATCGATGAATTGGGCGATCGCATATTCCATGACCACGGGTTGTTGAGTAAAACGAGTAGCCGTCTTTTCAATTAATGACCGACGTTGCAAGGATGCGATCGCCCCTAAGAGTTCCCCAGAAGCAATCGGACGAACAAAATCTGCCTGTAACTCTTGCATCGACACGGGTTCGCGATTGATGGCAAGCCAGTACATAATCTCTCGTTCCAGATGCGTTAGACGCTGAAACTGTTGCTGTAGGAGGTCGCGCAACTCGTCAAAAATAAAAGAATCTTGCTCTAATAATTGCAAGAAGCTGAAAATATCTCCCTCAAAGAAATCTGCGATCGCAGAAGCTACAATTTTGAGGGCTAAAGGGTTTCCCGCGTAGCGATCTATTAAAACTGACCATTGCTCGTCCGCTCCCGTAAAAGATCCCTTGGTTTGAAAGATTTTTCGCCCATCTGCGACCGATAGACCTGCTAATCTGAAGTAGCGCACTGGTAACGTTTCCCCTGCCAAGGGAACCAATTCTTTGGGCAATTCCCGTGATGTTAACACCAGACAACTGTTGTGGGAAGTTTCGCCCACATATTTAAGCAATTGACCGTATCCTTCATATCCAGATCGATAGCTCCCCGTGCGTTCACCACTTTGCAGAATAGATTCGGCATTATCTAGAATCAGAAGGCAACGAGAAGCGCGTAAATAAGCAATCAGTCGCGAAAGTAGCTCGTCAAAAGTTTCTGGTAATTCCGTTTCCTGCTGATTTGAGAGGAATTGCAGCAAATTTGTCAAAAGGTTTTGAATCGGTGGAGCATTACGCAGACTGCGCCAGATCAGATAGTCAAACTCCCCCTGAATCTGTTCGGCTAGCTTGACAGACAGGGCAGTTTTGCCAATTCCACCCATGCCTAATAAAGTTATCAGTCGGCAGCGATCGCCCACAACCCATTGCTGTAGTTTGGCAGTTTCGGCAGTACGATTATAAAAAATCGAAACATCAATCGCTTCTGCCCAATCTTGGTGGGAGTTAGGGTTTACTTTTTCTGGTATCTCTGTTGTGGGAGAGCTAGGAAGGCGATGCTCCATAGGAGCCGCTTCGCGATCGCCCAAGTCGGCAACGGTTTTGCTCTCCAGCCGCAATTTCTCGCAAATTTCTACAAAAGTTGCATAGTCTACCGATCTACCAGTGAGAAAGTTGCTGACAGTCGATAAAGCCAGTCCGCAATCTTCAGCTAAGTCTCTCTGACTGCGAAAACCATTAAATTTGAGGGCTAATTTAGCTTTCTCAATATAGTCATTCCGAATTTTGAGTGAGCGTGACATCGTTCTCCAAAGTGAGTGAGTGAATTGAAGGTTGGGAACGAGAAAACTAGAATTTTGCTCCACTGAATATCTTTCAAGGTTATGTCTTTTCCTTTCGGAAGTCTGAAGTTTTTTGTAAAATTTCTTAACATTTCGAGGATTGATTTGAGAAAATTCTTAACCAGACACAATGCAAGATAAAAACGTTTTTTCCCCTCTTATTACCGGATTTTCCAATTATTCAAAAGTCAGTCAGAAATCAGAATCTTCTCAGTCTCGAACTCAGGTAACGGCAAGTTTTGATGAAGCTATAGCAACTGAGATGTTCTCAGAGAGTGCGTAATTTAACTTTTTTCCAAAAGATATGAGAAGAGTACAGACTAAAAATGCATAAAACGCGATCGCCTCTCATATTAGTTTGTTAAGAAGCTATTTAGCCATCAACGCATTTATTTAGGTGTTGATGTACTAGATTACGCGATCGACTAAATCAATAAATTAGGACAAACAAAATTATGGCAATTACAGGAATTCCCACCCCAGGGGACGATCTCATTCTTGGCGATGCACTGGGCAACGTTATCGATGCCCTAGCAGGCAATGATACAGTTAATGGTAATGGGGGCAATGATAGCCTTATCGGTGGAATAGGCAATGACCAACTTTTGGGCGCAGTCGGTAATGACACGCTTATTGGTGGAGAAGGCAATGACGCGCTCACTGGGGATATTTTTGGAGGCACGGGTAATGACAGTCTCAACGGTGGTGCAGGCAGCGATAGCCTAAACGGAGGTTTAGGTCGAGATACTCTCGTTGGTGGAGCAGGTGGCGATCTTTACTCTATCGGCTCACCCGATACCATCATTATCGAGCAGGCTAACGAAGGAAATGACATCGTTAATTCCTTCATCTCCTATACTCTAGGAGCTAACCTGGAAAGACTAACGCTAGTAGGAACGGCGAACATTAACGGTACTGGTAACGCTATTGGTAACGGCATTCTCGGCAATACTGGTAATAATGTTTTAAATGGTTTAGCAGGGATTGATTCAATTAACGGTGGTGATGGCAACGATAGACTCATAGGCGGAACAGAAAACGATATTCTGGTAGGTGGGTTTGGTGTTGATACCCTTGAGGGAGGTACTGGCAATGACATACTCGACGATAGGAACGGGAACGATAGCCTCATAGGTGGGTCTGGCAACGATCGCTTTACTAGCGGTTTAGGTATAGACATTATTAATGGTGGCGATGGCATCGACCATATTGTTGAGTCGAGCAATGTTAGCCTCATTTTGAATGACGACTCCCTTTTTACTTCTAATTTTCTGGATGAAGATAAACTCATCTCGATCGAGGGTGCAACACTAACTCTCATGGACTCTGGCAATGAGTTCCAGTTTATCGATGCTCTTGATTTCACTAAAGGTTCAGTAACCCTGAGCGATGGAAATGGCAGTAACTCTCTTATTGGCGGACACAAAAGTGACAAACTATTTGGTGGTGCTGGCAATGACGATCTACTTGGCGGACGCGGTTTAGGTAATGATACCCTCATGGGTGGTACGGGAAATGACACGCTCGCTGATAATGTCGTTACTGGCAACAATATCGCCAGTAATGGCGGGAATGATGTTCTATTTGGCGAAGACGGCGATGACGAACTCCTCGGTCAAAATGGGAACGATGCTTTATCAGGTGGTGCTGGCAATGATTTTCTTAATGGCTTTGGTTCAGATGGAGCCGAACGCGATAATCTAGGTGGTGGCTCTGGCGCTGACATTTTTAGTCTCGTTGCTGTCAATTTTACCAGTAATTCAGTTTTTCCTGCTTATCAAGGAACGGGACATGCAACCATCTCTGATTTCTCAATATCATCTGGAGACAAAATCGAGCTAACTGGCTCGCTCAACCAGTACAAGTTGGTATTAGGAAATATCGACGGCGATACAGTTCAAGACAGTCTCATTCAACTTCGATCTAACAATGACTTAATAGGCATTGTTCTGGATGCCAACATCATCGGAGCTAATGTCTTTAATTTTATCTAAAGCCGATCTATAACAGTTATCTTTTAGATGGGGTAAATGACTTATAGCTTTAAAGCAGAAGTTAAACGTGCTTTCTAGCTATGAGAGCCGCTATATTTTTGAGACACAAAGCTCGCACAAGCGGGCTTTTTTTTGGATATATGAAGTTTTTTGTCATTTTTTTTAGATTTTTGGAGCTAGGTTTTAGAAAATTCCTCATCAGATACGATGCAAGATAAAAACGTTTTTTCTCCTCTTATTCCCTTATTTTTTAATCAGT
>CAYTUO010000429.1:0-3906 GCA_964441015.1 uncultured Pleurocapsa sp. | reverse complement strand
CCTAATCTTTGCTGAAAATAGACAACTTGAACGGTGCGATCGCTTTTGGCATAACTATATATTCAACCGCACTTGTGCGGTCTAACACTCAAAATAATGCGTTTTTTTATCGCACAAGTGCGGTCTAATCTCGCATATGACGTAATTATACAGCACTTGTGCGGTCTAGCATTCATATCTTGCATGTTTTACCGCACAAGCGCGGTCTAATACTGCCCATGACGGACTTAGACCGTACTTATGCGATCTAATCCGTCAAATTTGGGAATAATAACCGCATAAGGAGAGTTTCACCTCTCACTAATCGTTAATCTACCCATTTAACAATGAACGAACTGCAAAAACCACGTTTACTCGACCAAGTACGTCAATGTATTCGTCTTAGGCACATGAGTATGAAAACGGAAGAGTCGTATGTTTACTACATTCGGGAATTTATTCTCTTTCACAATAAACGTCACCCCAAGGATATGGGAGTAGAGGAAATTCGGACTTATCTTTCACACTTGGCGGTTGAGAAAAATGTGGCAGCTTCCACGCAAAATGTGGCGAGAAATGCGTTGCTTTTTCTATATAAACAAGTCTTAGAAATTGATTTACCTTTTATTGATGGAATTAAACCTGCCAAACAACCAGAAAGAGTTCCTGTCGTATTTACACGTAGCGAAGTAAAATCTATTTTGGCAAATTTAGATGGCGTTCATCATCTAATGGCGAGTTTGCTGTATGGTTCTGGTTTACGGTTAACTGAATGCTTGAATTTACGGGTCAAGGATATTGATTTTGAATATCAACAAATTATAGTACGCGATGGTAAAGGTCAAAAAGATAGAGTAACGATGCTACCAAGTTCAACTGTTGAACTGCTTAAATTACAACTGGAAAAAGCAAAAGCTTTACACAATCTAGATTTAACAGAAGGATACGGAACTGTTTATTTACCCTATGCGTTAGAGCGAAAATATCCGAATGCCAACAAAGAATGGGCATTGAAATTTGTTTTTCCTGCCAATAATCGTTCAAAAGACCCGCGTTCGGGTGTAATTCGTCGTCATCATATTTACCCCGACTCGCTACAGAGAGCAGTAAAAACCGCGATTCGTCAAGCAGGAATTACCAAACACGGAAGCTGTCATACGTTTCGCCATAGTTTTGCTACACATTTATTGGAAGATGGGTACGATATCCGTACAGTACAAGAATTACTCGGTCACAAAGATGTGCGTACTACTATGGTCTATACTCACGTTCTCAACCGAGGCGGTCGGGGCGTTCGCAGTCCTCTCGATCTTTAACTAAGTTAATCGAGAATTGAAGCGCGATCGCGTTCGCGAAGCGTGCCGGAGGCAATTAGCGTCCCGGAGGGAATCAGCGGATGCCGGAGTCTTATCGCAAATGAACTGAATTTCCGACTCCAGATCCTAAAGATCTCCTTAAAATTCACCTTTAATGTCGCAAGGAGGCTCCCGCTATAACGAAGTTTAGCGGTGAGAGGAATTGCGACCAGTATAAAACGTGCGGTAGCACAACGACAATAATTAAGCTATACTCATATTTGTGAGTTTTTGTTGAAGATGAATCAAGTCCTGACCTTAGTTGTAAAGCTTCAAGCTAGTGACGAGCAACATAAATTGTTGTCCGATACAGCTAATGCTTTCGCGTCGGCTTGTAACTGGATTAATCAAAATGTTAATCCAAATCTAACCAACAGAAACTCGATTCAAGCTGTCTGCTACAAAGATGTAAAAGACCAGTTTGGACTAACAGCCAACCACGTTGTTAGAGCTTGTGCAAGAGTTGGAGCCAATCGCTTAACAGCCAAACAGAAAGACAAGAAAGTTAAGAGTTTTAAGCCGACAAGCTTTGATTGTGATGCAAGGACTTTTCGGTTCATCGAGTCGGACTGGACTGTTAGCATCTCTACAACAGGCAAGCGGTTAGTTGTTCCTTTAAGAGCTAGCAACTACCATCGGGGCAAACTAACAGGGCAAAATCCAACAAGCGCCCAAGTTTGTCTACATCGCGATGGTTGTTGGTATGTCCACATACAGCTAAAGTCAGAGACTCCGAAAACTGGCAAGACCGACAACGTTATCGGTGTAGACTTTGGTCGCCGAGACATAGCTGTAACTAGCACGGGTCAATCCTGGTCAGGGAAAAAGATTCAGAGAACTAGAGACAAATACAGTCGTGTGAGGGCTTCTTTGCAAAAAAAGGCATCCCAAGGCACAAGGTCGTCTAGACGTAGAGCTAGGCAGATTTTGAAACGGTTATCGGGACGCGAAAGAAGATACCAAGCATGGCTCAACCATAATATCAGCAAATCCATCATTTTTGAAGCAAAACAGACTCAATCCTTTGTTTCTATCGAAGATTTAACAGGTATTCGCGAACGGACTAACCAAAAACCAAGAAACAAAACAGAGCGCAGACGCTCTAATTCTTGGGCTTTCTTCCAATTAAGAACCTTTCTCGAATACAAAGGAATCTCCGCAGGAGTTGAGGTAATCGCTGTCAATCCAGCCTACACAAGCCAGACCTGCCATTGTTGTTTGCAAGTCGGCGTGAGAACCGAAAAACGCTTTAAGTGCAGCAATAAGGTTTGTGGTTGGCTAGGAGATGCCGACGAAAATGGCTCGAAAATGATTGCTCTTGTTGGGCTGAGTGTAAACCAGCCTAGAGGTTCCTGGTTATCTTGCGAGATAACTGGAGGGCTACCAAAAGCCCCCGCTATAGCGTCAGCTTAGCGGCGGGTAGTTTACTTTATCAACAGCCTCTTTGCTGCTCCAACCCTTGTCAGTTTAAGCAAAGACGCGATGCTGCAAAGAAGGCATCTGTCGGCGGACTTGTTCGAGACGAGTGGGATTAATTTCTGCGATCGCCATGCCGATTTGTTCTCCTGCATCCGCTAGAATCACGCCCCAAGGATCGACGATCGCGGCATGACCGTGACTATAGCGCCTTTCGTAGTGATTTCCGGTTTGTGCGGGAGCAATAACATAACAGGTATTTTCGATCGCTCTCGCTTGTAGAAGCACTTTCCAGTGATCTTTCCCGGTAAAGGCAGTGAAAGCGGCAGGAACAAATAAAATGTCTGCACCCTTAACAGAAAGATGGCGATAAAGTTCTGGAAAACGAACGTCGTAGCAGATAGAAAGTCCGATATTGCCTAGCTTGTCAGAGGAATAGATAGGGGGGAACGCCTGACCTGCCATGACGGTATTAGATTCTCGATAAGTGTTGCCATCGGGAACGTTTACGTCGAACAGGTGAACTTTTTGATAACGAGCGAGTTCTATCCCGCTAGGATCGACTAGTAAAGCAGTGTTATAAGCTTTAGTCAAATCGCCTCCGACAGGCACGGGAAACCCCCCGCCTAGCAGGGTAACTTGAAACCGTTGCGCCATCGTTTTGACGAATTTTTCGGCTTTAAGAGCGATCGTGGCCGCTTGAGCCAGCTTATCCTCTTCTTTACCCAAAAAAGCGAAATTCTCTGGTAAACCAATTAATTCTGCACCCTGTCGCACAGCCAGTTCTATCAATTCTTCTGCCTGGACTAAATTTTTTTCTAAGTCAGGCGTGCTAGTCATTTGGAGCGCAGCAGCGAGATAGGACTTCATCAGTTCAGCTAAAAATCTTATTTGAGAAAAAATCAACTACAATGCCTTAATTTTATCTCTTTGCGTCGCTAGACTTGGGAGAAAACTACTCCACCGCCTCTTAGAGCAATTTTCCTGGGTGTGTTGCCAGTCAACGAGGAAAAAATCGGTCATTAGTATTTCCTTCGTAAAACTGTAGCCGTCCAACGCCAAGATACAAGCCATCGGGATTACTGCCAACCGGAAACGCCGTAACTCCGAAGAGATAAACGCCACCGTAATCGGGATTGCGCTTAGGTTTTAGCCC
>CAYTUO010000428.1:0-3911 GCA_964441015.1 uncultured Pleurocapsa sp. | reverse complement strand
AAACCTGGAATTTGGGGAAAATATACCGGACTGGCTTTTGGCTCAATCAAAAAATTGAATCCTTGAAAAACTGCTCTCTGTCAGTGTATGAGGGAGAAACCTTTGGTTTGTTAGGGCCCAACGGTGCAGGAAAAACAACCTTATTAAAGACTCTGCTAGGTATTATCCGTCCCACATCAGGACGTGCTGTATTGCTAGGTCGTCCCATTGGCGATCGCACGGTTAAGCAACGCATCGGCTATCTCCCCGAAAACGCCTATTTCTACGATTATCTGACAGGTTGGGAGTTTTTGCAGTTTGCGGCTGGCATCTTTCAAATCCCTTCCTCAATTCAGAAAAAACGCATTCCCGAACTCCTCGATTTAGTAGGATTAGCTCAAGCAACGGCTCGAAAAAAGCAACTGAGACAGTATTCTAAGGGAATGCTGCAACGAATTGGCATGGCACAAGCATTGATTAACGATCCTGAATTGGTCTTTTTAGACGAACCGATGTCGGGACTCGATCCGATGGGACGTTATCAAGTCAGGGAAATTATTCTCTCTTTGAAAAAACAGGGGAAGACGATCTTTTTTAATTCTCACGTACTATCAGATGTAGAGCAAATTTGCGATCGCATTGCCATCCTAGCTAGAGGAGAATTGATTTGTATGGGTTCTCTCGACGAGATACTTGGGAGAGCAGACATTTATCAAGTCGTCGTCAAAGGTGGCGATTCTGAGCAACTCAAAGATTGGATTGACGAGTTAATCTGGGAAAATAATTGTTGGCACGGTCATCTTCAAGGCGATCCTCAAGAATTTCTCGTTGCGATCGATAAGATGAATGCTCAACTGATTAGTATGAATCTAGCCCGTGCTTCTCTTGAAGAATACTTTATTCGTCAACTAAGGGAGCGAGGAATTACTTCTAGTCAGTAATCAGTGATTGGTGAGAAGGTGAGAAGGTGAGAAGGTGACTGGTTAGAGAAGGCAGAGGGCAGGAGGCAGAGGGCAGAAGGGGGAAAAATCCTTTCATCCAAAATCTAAAATCCTTTCATCGATTGACTGGTGACTGGTAATCGGTAAACGGTGACTAGGATAACGGAGAAGTAATTTAAGATAACCTATCTCCTTATCTCCCAGTCACTAATCACTAATCACTAATCACTAATAACCAATTAACAGACATTGTGTTGTAATGAAAGGATAATGAAACTTTAGCCGTAGAACAATTACTGGTGTTTCTACAGACAGATTTTTGATGGAGACTAAAGCCGTTAGCGAGCTTTTCCCCTTGTTTATTAGCGCCAGTCCAGAGACATTAGAATGGCTTCTCTGTGTTGCCCAAGAGCAGGACTACGCAAAAGATAGTACAGTGATTATGGAATATAGCTGGGGCAAAGCGGTTTTTTTTATTGTCTCCGGTTGGGTAAAAATCCGTTCTCTGTATGGAAATCAAGAAGTCGCCTTAGAAATTCTCAGTCGGGGAGATTATTTTGGAGAAATGGGAGTTCTCGAGGAATCTCCCCGGGCTATGGAAGTGATCGCGCTCTCTGACGTACAATTGCTCAGTATTTCGGCTCAACGCTTCATTCAAATGCTGCTCAAAGATCCCAAACTGCATCACCGTATGTTGCAGCTAATGGTACGGCGACTCCAGGATTTGTATCATCGCTTGCAACTACAGTATCAGCCTCCTAAACTAAAGTTAGTTAAAACGCTAACTTCTCTAGCAGAAAATTACGGACAGCCCACTGAAAAAGGTACAAAAATTTTAAACATTCCTCCCCAAGATTTAGCCGATATTGCAGGTGTTAACTTAGAAGAAACGAACAGAATTTTAGATAAGTTTCAAAGCAAAGGTTGGATCGAAATCGATCTGAGCGATCGCGCTTTATACTTGACTAACCTCAAACAACTCTACCAGCTTGCTAAACCGTTTTAAAAATGACCAAAGCCACGCTTATTCAACCATCAAAATCCTCTTTAACTAGCCCTATCATTGCCTATGAGGTGGCCATGCCTCAACCGGCTTCCCATCTCTTTGAGGTAACATTACGAGTGAAAAATTGGCAGTCTCCTGTCCTCGATCTCAAAATGCCAGTTTGGACACCTGGCTCTTATTTGGTGAGAGAGTATGCGAGACATATCCAGGATTTTGTGGCAGAGAGTAGCACTCAAAAAAAATTGTTAATGAGTCGTAAAGTCGGCAAAAATCACTGGCAAATCGAGACGCAAAATTTATCAGAAATAACAGTTTTTTATCGCGTCTTTGCTAACGAACTTACGGTACGAACCAATCATTTAGATGCAACTCACGGTTATTTTAATGGTGCAGCCTTATTCTTCTTTATTCCAGGATTAGAAAAGGAGCCGATTGAAGTCACCATTGTACCCCCCATTTCAGCTTGGAAAATTACAACTTCTTTACCTTCTGTTCTCGAAAAAAATCATACATTTAAAGCGCAAGATTTTGACACTTTAGTTGATAGTCCTTTTGAAATTGGAACTCATCGCCTCTATGATTTTGAAGTCTTAGGTAAACCTCATCAACTAGCCATTTGGGGAGGCGGTAACGCCAAGCCAGAAAAAATTATTGAAGATACCAAGAAAATTATTGAAGTAGAAGCCGATCTTTATGGGGGATTGCCCTATGAAAGATATGTTTTTTTACTGCATTTATCTAATAATGCTTTTGGCGGGTTAGAACATAAAAATTCTTGTTCTTTGATTTATTCTCGTTTTGGTTTTCGTGCTAAAGATAAATATTGTCGCTTTATGCAATTAGTTGCCCACGAATTTTTTCATCTGTGGAACGTGAAGCGAATTCGACCAAAAGCATTAGAAACCTTCGATTACGAACAAGAAAATTACACCACATCGCTATGGTTTTCTGAAGGAACAACTAGCTATTACGATCTATTAATTCCGTTACGAGCAGGCATTTATGATGTCAAGACTTTTTTAGATAATTTAAGTAAAGAAATCAATCGCTTTCTCACAACTCCAGGACGAAAAGTACAACCTTTAAGCGAATCTAGTTTTGATGCCTGGATCAAACTCTATCGACGAGATGCGAATAGCGATAATTCTCAAATTTCCTATTATTTGAAAGGGGAACTGGTTTCATTATTGCTGGATTTATTCATTCGAGAACGCCATAATAATAAGCGATCGCTAGATGATATCATGCGTCAGATGTGGCAGCAGTTTGGCAAAGATGAAATTGGGTTTACTCCCCAACAATTGCAGGAGGTCATTGAGTCAGTAGCAGAAACTGATTTAAGCAATTTCTTTGAACGTTACATCGATGGACTTGAGGAATTACCCTTCGATAAATACCTCGAACCCTTCGGTTTGCAACTCAAAAGCGTTGTCGAAGAAGATCCCTGTCCCTATCTTGGCATGAGAGTACAGGCAGAAAATGGCAAACAAATAATTAAATTTGTTGAAGCAGGTTCTCCCGCCGGATTAGCTGGAATTGATACAGATGACGAATTACTGGCAATTAACGGAATGCGAGTGAGTGTCGAGCAATTAAACGAACGTCTCAAAGACTATCAAGTCGGTGATATCATTCAAGTTACAGTCTTCCATCAGGACGAACTGAGGACGCTTTCAGTTCAACTAGCATCTCCCCAACCCAGTCGCTATGAGATTGTGCGGATTGAGAATCCTTCAAATCTTCAAAAACAAAATCTTGTTGGTTGGCTGGGAATGGTATGATTAATAATTTGTTCTTTGTCATTTTTTTCGCTGATAACGGGTTACTGATAACTGATAAAAATGAATAATTTTCTACCTTTTGCTTACTTTGAAAATCAATTCATTCCCTTTGAAGACGCTAAAATTTCTATTGCTACCCATGCCCTACATTATGGAACAGCAGCTTTTGGGGGATTGCGCGGGATTCAAAATCCTCAAAATAAC
>CAYTUO010000427.1:0-3915 GCA_964441015.1 uncultured Pleurocapsa sp. | reverse complement strand
TATTACACTGGCATTTACCTAATAGTTTAGCATAATATCTCCTGAAGAACCTTTTTTGTCCAGAAAAGCTGAGCTTAAAACAGCAAATTCATCTTGTTAATAAGCATGAAGTAATTATTGGAGCTATAGGGTCTGCACTTCACAATATTCTTTTTGACGTATCTTCTAGGAGAAATATAGTTTATTTGTCCAGTGGTATTAATCCTAACTATTTAATAATTGATGCTATTAAATCTGTTAATTCTGGTTATATTAATGCACTTAAAAAAGATCCAAATTGCCAAAAAGAGGAAAGCTTTACCAAAAATCAAATTCTTGATATAGAAATCGCTCTAGATGGATTGCGACATCTTAGTTTAATTTAACTAAACTTTATAAAATGCTTTCTGTTGCTTTGAGTGCTACTTGGATAGACTTTTCAAGAGCAATTTTTTTACTTTCTATTACAATACTTTCTTTTTCCGTGCGTTGGGCGATAACAGCACAAATACAAGCAGCCGCAAAACCATACACTCCCGCCATTTTCAATAAAGTGCCTGATTCCATTTCATAATTCAATATATCTAAATGTCGGTATTCTTGAGTAATTCCCTGTAGCCAACGTTGTAAATGGGGATTAGCGGAGGATTCATAGCGCTCCTGACCTTCATAAAAGGTATCTACTGAAGCGGTAATACCCAAATGATAGTCTAAGTTTAACTCTCGTGCTGCTTGGACTAGAGCAACTGTTAGAAAAGGATCGGCGGCGGCAGGATATTCTGGAGGAGCAATATCATTAGCTGCACCCTGTCGGCATAAAGCAGCTTGGGTGATAACAAGACTGCCGATTTGAACGCGAGATTGAATGGAACCGCAAGTGCCAATACGGATAATCTGAGTAATGCCAACCTGAATTAATTCATTGACAACGATACTAAGGGAAGGAGCGCCCATTCCGCTCGTTGCTGCTAAAATTGGCTGACCCTTGGATAAATAGCCTAGATAGCTATTGAGTCCTCGATAGTCAGACAGTAAACGAGAATCGTGTAAATAACTTTCTGCAATATAGCGCGATCGCTCTGGTTCGCCTGATAACAGGGCTAGTTTGGGCGGGTTCGTTCCTAACGCTTCTTTGCCAAAACCAATGTGATAGAGTTGCACGATTTAGTTAAAAAAAATTGTGGCGTTCAGTTCCTCTTTCGTAAGCGGGGATTAAAAATTTCGCTTAACCCTTCTCCTAAAAGGGATAACCCCACCACCATCAACGTCAAAGCCATCCCTGGAAACAAAGTCGTCCACCAAATTCCTATCGAAAGGTCGGGAAGTGCTTCTTTTAAATCGTGTCCCCATTCGGGAACTTCTTCAGGAAGCCCCAATCCTAAAAACCCAAGTCCTCCCAAAATTAAAATAGCATCTGCCGCATTGAGGGTAAATAACACGGGAACGCTTTGAATGACGTTGAGAAACAGATAGCGAGAGAGAACCCTAGCAGGAGTTGCCCCCATTGCTTGAGCAGCTTCGATAAACAGTTCGGTTTTAATGCTAGTCGTATGGTTGCGAACGACGCGATAGTATTGAGGAATATAAGAAATGCTAACTGCGATCGCTACATTGAGAATTCCCTGTCCTAACACAAATGCCAAAGTCACTGACAGCAGCAATCCTGGCAGCGTATAGATAGTGTCCATCAAAAACAGCAAAATTTTATCGACTCGACCGCCAAGATAACCGCTAATTAACCCCAAAGGAACGCCGATAATGAGGGAAAGAGCAGTCGCCAGAAGCACGACTTCCAAAGCAGCTTGAGTCCCATACAGAGTACGAGAAAAGACATCGTAGCCCCGAACGTTCGTACCGAACCAATGATGGCTGTCTGGAGGATCAAGAGGGTTATTGCTTAACAAATCGGTGGGATCTCGAAGGAGTCCCCAAGCCGTTAAAAGCGGGCAGAAAATGGCAAGTAAAATTAAGAAAACGGTAATAATCAGCCCCACTTGCATCAATTGCGCTGAAAGACTGGGACGGCCTAGCAAGCGCAACCAAGAGAGCGAGGAGAGTTTGGAAGAAGTCATTTTTTTATAACTCCCTTTAAAAACATTACGAGTTGCAGCTTTGATTAAGGGGTGCTAAGAAAGAATGGGTCAGATTTTCTCGATAAGATCCATCAATCATGAAAACACAAAATTTAATACAGAGCAAGAAGTTTAAAAGATTAGGGGGGTTAAGTTTTCTTCTCGCTGGCTTCACTATCGGCATTGTTTGGATCAGTTTTCAACTCAATCTAATCGCTCAACCTATTATTTCTCTAGAAGAATTATCACAATTATGTCAAAGCAAAAATTGTCAATTATTTTATATTGATGGGCAAGCAATTAGAAATAAATCGGCATTTATAGAAACTTGTGCTAAAGTAATGAACTTCCCTTCTTATTTTGGCAATAATTGGGATGCTTTTGAAGAGTGTCTTACCGATTTAGAGTGGTATTCAAGTAGTAAATATATTCTTTTTTACGATAATCTGAATAATTTTTCTCAAGCCGATCCTAAACAATGGGAAGTTGCCAGGGATATTTTTCAATCAGCAGTTGATTACTGGGCAGATACCGATACCCCTATGTATGTTTTTCTAAAAAAATAATAAGGATTTCAGCTTATAACGATCACTCTAAATCCCCCTTTTTCAGGGGGACTTGCATCACATTAAATATTCGCAGGATTGGTTAACTAAGAGGAAAAGCCTCACCACCTGCTAAAACCAGTGGGAAATGGTGAGTATTGGGTGCGTGCATGGCTCTGAGACCTAAATTAGCACGATTGATCAGATCTGCATCGGTATAAATTGGATGACCTGTGCTGTCGAGAATAGATTGGTTGAAATTGAAGCCGTTGAGATTGAACGACATCACCCCAACGCCAAGCGCAGCACACCAAATGCCAATTGTGGGCAAGGCAGCGAGGAGGAAGTGAATAGAACGGCTATTACGCATACCAAGGGTGGGGATGAAAAGGCGACCTAAATAACCCGCATGTCCAGCCATCAGATTATAAGTCACTTCCTGTTGACCGAACCTGTAGCCAGTATTCACTGATTCATCAATTGTGGTTTCCCGAATCAGGCTTGATGCTACCAAAGACCCGTGCAAGGCAACTAACAGTGCGCCGCCAAATATGCCAGCCACTCCCAGCATATGCAACGGATGCATGAGGATATTGTGGTTAGCTTGGAAAGCCAACATAAAATGAAACGTACCGCTAATGCCTAGAGGCATCCCTTCGGCAAAAGCACCCTGACCGATAGGATAAATCAGAAAAACGGCTGTAGCGGCTGCGGCAGGTGCTGAAAAGGCTACAGCAATCCAAGGACGCATTCCCAAGCGATAGCTGAGTTCCCACAGACGACCCAGGTAGCACCAAATGCCAATTAGGAAATGCAAGATAATAAGCTGATAGGGGCCGCCGTTATAAAGCCATTCATCGATGGAAGCTGCATCCCAAATAGGATAGAAGTGCAAGCCGATCGCGGCAGAAGTCGGCACAACGGCGGCAGTGATGATATTGTTACCGCTCAACAGAGAACCAAGAACGGGTTCCCGAATGCCGTCCAGATCCACTGGAGGGGCGACGATCAAGGCAAGGATAAAACAAATACTGGCAGCAATGAGGGTGGGAATCATCAAAAGACCAAACCAACCGATATAGATGCGATTGTCGGTGCTGCTTACCCAGTTGCAAAAGCCTTCCCAAATCCTGCCAATGTCTAATTCACGGCGACGTTGAATGACGCTGGTCATAGCCACTAGCTCCTACGTTAGAAAACAATAATTTTTTGGAAATTTCAACTCAAAAACTATTAAGAAATTTTAGGGTTTATTATCTCGATCTACTTTGATTGTAAAAGTTGGTTTGGCAAGATAATCGATTTTCTCTCTATCTTTG
>CAYTUO010000426.1:0-3922 GCA_964441015.1 uncultured Pleurocapsa sp. | reverse complement strand
GAGTTTTAACCAATTTATTCTAAATTTTAAACATATAACGAAAGCGATCGCACCTGTTGTAGTCTTTGTCTTAGCCAAAGTTTTTCTCCAGAAGATTCATAATTAACTCATGCAAAAATCTATTTTGACGCTCGCATCAACTGCTTCAACTCCCGCCACAGAAAAGACTGACTGGAATTAGAAGCACGATGAGTGAGAATTCCTTGAGTGGGACTAAATAAAAATGCTAGGACAAATAAGCCTGATGCTACTAAAACAATAGCAGGCCCCGAAGGTAAATTGTAAAAATAACTCAAATACATTCCACTAATACTAGAAAAAACCCCTATTCCCACCCCTACAATCATCATTTGGTGCAAGCGACTGACTAATAAATAAGCGGTAGCTGCTGGCGTAATTAATAATGAGAGAACTAAGATTACTCCGACTGCTTTCAGACTAGCGACGATGGTCAGTCCAATTAGGATCATAAGTCCTAAATCTAATATATGTACGGGGAGTCCAACAGCTTGAGAGCCTAATTTATCAAAGGTATAAAAAAGTAGTTCTTTATAGAGCATTACCACCACTAATAAAACAATGATCGCGATGATAATCGTATCTCGCACATCTTCAACAGTAACGCCGAGAATATTGCCAAATAAAAAATGATTGAGGTCAATTTTATTGTCTTTTTGAATGACCGTTATTAAAGTAATTCCCAGGGCAAAAAAAGCTGAGAAAACAATCCCCATTGCCGCATCTTCTTTGATGTGCGATCGCGTCCTGATTAAATTAATTAAAATCGTACTGAGCAATCCAGCAATAAAAGCACCAAGAAAAATATTAATATTTAACAGAAAAGCAACTGCCAAACCAGGTAAAACCGAATGACTGATGGCATCTCCTAATAACGCTAATCGTTGCACCATTAAATAGCTACCGACAATCGCACAAATAATGCCAACAATAATCGCTTCAACGAGCGATCGCTGCATGAAACTATACTGTAAAGGTTCAATTAAGGTTTCTAACATAACAATCTCTTGGTGATGAATAACTAGACTAAGATTAAATATAGTTGTCTTCTGGAGGCAAATTTTATGGTTAAATCCGATCGCTACCTTCACTTGCCTACTAGTGACGAACTCCCTTGTTCTGACGATACACCCGTGGATAACGAAAACCAAAATTTTATTCCAAACCTTCTTCTTTTTTTACTTAAATCAATTTGGGCAAATCGTTCGGATTGGTTTTTTGGTGTGGATATGGGAATTTATCACACCACGGGTATCACTCCTCTCGTTCCCATTGTCCCCGATGGTTTTTTAAGTATAGGAGTCGAACGTCACCGACAAGGAAAACAGCGTAAAAGTTACGTGCTTTGGGAAGAAAAAAACATCGTACCTATTTTAGTTTTAGAGGTTGTTTCCTATACACCAGGGGAAGAATACGACAAAAAAATGGCAGTTTACGCTAAACTAGGCGTTCTTTATTACATCATTTACAATCCCGATTATTGGGACAGAGACAGACATCAACCCTTTGAAGTTTATCGCCTAGTCGATGGGGAATATCGCTTACAAATTGGCGAACCCTACTGGATGTCAGAAATAGGTTTAGGAATTGGACGCGGTACTTACCAAGATGGGGAAACAGAACTAGAGGTACTGTATTGGTACGATCGCCAAGGAAATCGTTATCTGACAGCAGAAGAACGAGCAGAACAATCCCAACAGCAATTAGAACAAACGCAACAGCAACTAGAAATAACTCAACGTCTATTAAAACGCTATCGCCAGCAATTCGGAGACTTATCTGAAGACAAATAACCTCTCTATATTCCTCTGTACATTTCCCTCTTTTTAAGGGGGGTAGGGGGGATCGTCTGGAGCGTGAGATAAAAAATTATGCCGCCATTTGCAAACGACTTTCATCAAAGAAAACGACTTTACCCCCGTAGGCACGATAGAGATTTTCCTCTCTCAAAACAGATTGTCTCGCACCAGCAGCAATTAATTCTTTATTCAAAAGAACCAAATCATCGAAATTAGTAATAGCTTCTCCTAAATCGTGGTTTACGACTAACACAATCTTGCCTGTATTAGCTAATTCGTGAAAGATCTTAAAAAGAATGTCTTCAGTTTTGCGATCGACCCCAACAAATGGCTCATCAAAAAAGAAAATATCCGCTTCTTGTGCCAGCGATCGCGCTAAAAATACCCGTTGTTGCTGTCCTCCCGATAGTTGACCGATAGGACGATCGCGATAAGCAATCATATCTACTCGTTCTAATGCTTCTGCCCCAAGGCGACGACTTGCAACCGAAAAACCTCTAAACCATCCCGTTTTCTGAACCCGTCCCATCATCACCACATCCCACACCGTAGCGGGATAAGTCCAGTCAATTTGCGATCGCTGGGGTACGTAGGCAACTCTGTCCAATCGATCCATCAAAGGTCGTCCATCATACTGCACCGAACCTTGATTGATGGGTAGCAAACCTAGCATCGCTTTAATTAAAGTACTTTTTCCCGCACCATTGGGGCCGATCGCACCCGTTAACCGTCCGGGTTGTATCTGTAAGGTAATATTCCTCAACGCCTCAACTGTTCGGTAAGAAACCCCCAAATGACTGACGACAATTCCACCCGTGTTACTCATAAATATAAATACTCCTATCGCTTCTGTAGAGACTTTATTGGGCCTTACTGTAATAGTCTAAGGCAAAAATGAGAGAAATATGAAAAAAATTATGAGAGAATTATGAAAGTATTTGTGAAAGGCAATGAATAAATCTCCTCTCCTAGTGGCTGTAGTAGTATCAATCGTATTCTATGGATTTGGTTGCCAACCTCAATCGTCCGATAGAACTGGGACTGAGGAAAGTAAGCCAAAAATAGTCTCCACCAGTACCATCATTGCGGATTTAACACAACGAGTTGGCGCAGATGAAATCGAACACAAAGGCATTCTCCAACCCGGTGCCGATCCCCACATTTACGAACCCGTCCCCGCAGACAGCGCTGCTTTTGAAGAAGCTGACCTGATTTTTTATAACGGTTACAATCTAGAACCAGGACTCATTAAACTCATGAATGCGGCGGGAGTGAAAGCGAAGAAAGTTGCACTAGGAGAAGTCGTCACCCCCTTAGATTTTGACAAAGAAGGGAAAAAAGTCCCCGATCCTCACGTTTGGGGAGATGCTAAAAATGTAATTGCAATGGTCAATGAAATTCGCGATCGCTTGATTGAAATTTCGCCAGCAGACAAAGAAGAATTTAGCCAAAATGCCGCGCAATTGACGCAAAACTTACAGCGCCTCGATACCTGGATCGCCCAACAAATTCAAACTATCCCCCAAAACCAACGCAAGCTAGTCACTACCCACGATGCCTTTCAATATTATGCTCGCGCCTATGGATTAGAGATTACGGGTACGCTGATTGGAATTAGCACAGAAGAACAACCTAGCGCTCAAACTGTCAAAAACCTGTCAGATTCTCTCAAAAAATTCAAAGTTCCGGCGATTTTTGCGGAAACGACGATTAATCCCGTTCTGATTAAAGCTGTCGCCCAAGAAGCAGGAGTTCAACTAGCACCGCAACAACTGTATTCAGATTCAATTGGCGCATCTGGTAGCAATGGAGATAGCTATATCAAGATGATGGTGTCGAATACTCGGGCGATCGTAGAAGCGTTAGGAGGAAAATACAGCGATTTGCAAATTTCTGGGGAATTTTAAGCAAAATTTTGCTTTTAATCGGCAAAAACTTATTTTTTTCTTTAGTTTTCTAAAATTTTTAATGACTTATATTCATAATCAACTGATACTGAGTTTGAACTAACAGTTAACAATCATCAGGGATCGCCTTCTGCTGAGTAGGATTGAACGCACCCCATCTAAAGCAAAGCTTCTAGATGGGGATTCTTATGCTAGGCA
>CAYTUO010000425.1:0-3931 GCA_964441015.1 uncultured Pleurocapsa sp. | reverse complement strand
CTCTTACACCTCCCAATCGCCAATCACCTTCTCACCAATCACCAATCACTAATCCAAAATCCTTTCATCCAAAATCGAAATGACCGCTCTTATGAACAAACAAACTGTACGAATTTGCATTCTCGGTGGCGGGTTTGGGGGCCTCAATACTGCCTTGCGCCTAAGTCAGTTGCCTTGGGAAAATTCTCCCCACCCAGAAATTATTCTCATCGATAAGAGCGATCGCTTTTTATTTTCTCCCTTGCTCTACGAACTGATGACGGGAGAAATGCAGACTTGGGAAATTGCCCCACCCTTTGAAGAACTGCTTTCAGGGACAGGAATTCAATTTCAGCAAGCTTGCGTCACCGGAATCGATATAGAGGCCCAAGAAGTCCAACTCGACAACAATACCAGCATCAACTACGACAAACTGGTCATCGCTCTTGGCGGCAAAACGCCCTTAAATATTGTTCCAGGGGCAAAAGATCATGCTATTCCCTTTCGGACTTTAAACGATGCCTACCGCATAGGAGAACGACTCAGACTCCTAGAACAGTCTGAGGTAGAGAAAATCCGCATTGCGATCGTTGGTGGTGGCTATAGCGGCGTTGAATTAGCCTGCAAGCTAGCAGATCGTTTGGGAGAAAGAGGACGCTTGCGCTTAATCGAACGAGCCGACACTATTCTCAGCACATCTCCAGAATTTAACCGAGAAACCGCCAAAAAAGCCTTAGAAAAACGAATGGTTTGGTTGGACTTAGAAACTGAAGTCGAGTCAATAACCTCAGATACCATCTCTTTACTCTACAAAGGACAAGTGGATATAATTCCAGTCGATTTAGTCTTGTGGACGGTAGGGACTCAAGTTTCCGAGTTAATCCAAAAACTTCCCCTCAAGCATAGCGATCGCAAACTACTGACGACCAATGCTATGCTACAAGCGAGCGATCGCACCGATATTTACGCCCTTGGAGATGTCGCCGACTGTCGAGATGCCACGGGACAAAAAGTTCCAGCAACCGCCCAAGCTGCCTTTCAACAGTCCGATTACTGTGCTTGGAATATTTGGGCTTCAATTACTGAACGACCTTTATTGCCTTTCCGCTACCTCTCTCTAGGAGAAATGATGGCGTTAGGGGTAGATAGTGCCACGATTAGCGGATTGGGGCTGAAATTAGAGGGAATGCCAGCCTATATTCTGCGGCGCTTGCTCTATCTCTACCGCCTACCCACCCTAAAACACCAACTCACCGTCGGGTTCAATTGGATAACCCAACCCATTTTAGAATTGCTTTCTACTTGAAAAATCTTATGAATTCCTTAATTCAAGGATTATATGGCGGAGGCAGATCGTCAGTCAGGTCGTCTTAGCGAGAATGAAATTTACCAGCGAATTACACAGATTGCAAGTCGGTATGAGCTTTTTCAGTGTGTTGAGTGTGCTAAAGCTATTATCAAAGAGCTAAAGTGGAGAATTTCAAGTAACAGAAACTAAATTTTAAGAGAGATTCATCAAAAATAAATATAGTTAACAAACTTTCTATGAGCGATCTATACGACCTTCTCGAAAAGATAAAAAAAAGACCTCCTATGTATTTAGGGTATTATTCAATTTTTAATCTTCAGTCATTTTTAGCAGGACGCTATCAAGCTCGTCACGAGTTAGGTATCCCTAAAACAGAACAGGAGCGTGACTTTGAAGAGTTTCAGGATTGGATTGAAAAAAAATATGGCATTCAATCGAGTCAATCGTGGGCAAAAATAATTAATTTTTATTCTTCAGATGAGAGAGAAGCTCTAAATCGTTTTTTTGAATTGATAGAGGAATTTTTAGCTCGCCATAAAAACTCAGAAACTGATGTGAAAAGTGAGGAGATTTCTTTAAATTATGAGGTCACTGGATAGTCCTATTTCTAACTTCAGGGAACAACCAAAAGTCATTTTTTTAGATGCCGTCGGGACTTTATTTGGGATTAAAGGAAGTGTCGGCGAGGTTTATGGTGCGATCGCGCGTCAAGCTGGAGTCGATGTCTCGCCTGAAATCCTCGATCGCGCTTTTATTCAAAGTTTTAAAGCCTCCAATCCACTAGCCTTTCCAGGAGCCGATCCCGCCAAAATTCCCGAATTAGAATATCAATGGTGGAGGGCGATCGCGAAAGCAACCTTGGAGAGAGCGGGCGTTATCGAGCAATTTTCCGACTTTAGTACCTTTTTTAGCCAACTCTATGCTCACTTTGCCACGGAGGAACCTTGGTACATTTATCCCGACGTTTGCCCCGCCTTGCAGTATTGGCAGCAACAAGGCATTCAATTAGGGATTATTTCTAATTTCGATACTCGCATTTATTCCGTCATAGAGCGCTTGCAACTTAAAGACTTTTTTACCAGCATTACTATCTCTTCAAAAGTAGGCTCCGCTAAGCCCGAAAGTCAAATTTTCATCGCAGCACTGCGAAAACATAACTGTCTTGCTCAAGAGGCATGGCATATTGGAGATAGCTTAAAAGAAGACTATTACGGAGCTAAAGCAGCAGGACTTCAACCTTTTCATCTTAATCGCTCGGCGTAGTCAGTCTCGATTAAGATGAAATTTAACTATTATTCCCCGTGTTATTTTTTGGGAATTTTAGGGAATACTATAACTGTAATCCCTCAAAGAGCTTATCTATCAAGCGTTGAGAAATGATTAAAATTAGGTGATGTCACCCTCTCAACCTAGCCAAAATTGCGAGCAGGTGTCAGCGCTTTAGTGACGGTGAAAATTATCTAGATTGGAGAAACTGCCTTGGATGCCGTAAATCAGCAAAAAATTCTTGGCTATTTTATAGAAGAAGCCAAAGAACACCTCGAAACCCTTGAACGGGGAATACTGGAACTGTCTTCTGTAATCGAAGATTCCGAAAGAGTCAACGAAATGTTTCGGGCTGCCCATTCGATCAAAGGTGGAGCAGCAATGCTAGGTTATGGCAGTATCCAGAAAACCGCTCACCGCCTAGAAGATGCTTTTAAAATTCTCAAAGAACAAACCGTATCCATCGATCAAAAATTAGAATCTCTCCTTCTTGCTGGATATGATGTCCTTCAAGACTTAATCGAACACCTACAAAGTCCGATGGGACTTCAGGAAGAAGAGGCTAAGGCAATCGTACAGCGATCGGAGCCAAAGTTTGTCGAACTACAGGATTATCTCAAACAGTTACTCGGTGGAGCAATTCCATCCGATAGGGACGAGGCACCAGTAGCAGCAATCCGCACGGCCCCCAAGGTATCCATCGCGCCCCAGGTGAGGAACTTCCTGATGCAAATGTTGCAGCTTTTCAAACAACAGGATGCTCCCGCAAGTCGCCAGCAATTGCAAAAAATATGCGTTGCCTTAGCGAAACTGGCTCCTGACGAACAGGGCTGGCAAAAGCTTTTGAAAACGGCTGAAGCTGCGATCGCCAATCCCAGACACCCCTATCGTACCCTTGCTCCCGTCGTCATCAAAGAACTCAAACAAGGTGGCGATCTCCTAGAAATGGGCAAAGGCAGTCAAATTGTCATTGCGAGCGAATTGCAACAACTAGTTGCGACACAGGGACAAGCCCCGCAACAGATCTTAATTACCTTAGAACCCCAAGCAGTAGCAAGTACCTTGCTCAAAGTGTTTAACAAACAGCAAATATCTCAGTTAGTTCAATTGCTCAAGGCAGGGAGTTAACTGATTGGGGATTGGGGATTGGTGAGAAGGTGAGAAGGTGATTGGTGAGAAGGTGACTCATCAGTAATCAGTAATCAGTGAATGAATCAATCCAAAATCTAAAATCCTTTCATCGACAGACAAGGAGAATATTTACTACTGAACTCCGTTGTTAGGCAAAGCCTAACCTACACTTCTGAACTCCTGAACTACTAACACTGATAACTGATAACTGATAACTGATAACTGATAACTGATAACTGATAACTG
>CAYTUO010000424.1:0-3936 GCA_964441015.1 uncultured Pleurocapsa sp. | reverse complement strand
GCTGGTTTACCCACTGCTGTTATTATGAGCCACCCAATTGAAAACCGCTATAAAAGCTAAGTTATCTGCATCAGCCCCAAGAAAATCAGCCAGTTGCGATCGCGCGATATCTAGCAATCCTTCTAATTCCCGTGCCAGAAACCGAACAGGTTCACTTTCGAGGCGTTCTCTGAGGGATTGTTGATAGTTAAGAATTGCTCTGGGTGTGGCCCCAAAAGAGCCGTGATTGAGAAAATGAATGCGATCGTCTAATAACCAGATTGACTCTGATAAGTTATTCATTGGATCGGGGCGATACATTCTGCTTTCTCGTTGGCTGGATTGTTAACTGCCGAACTGACGGGAGTCGCTTTCATTGCATCGCTATTATAAGGCTGTAAGAGTTCTTGAAGCACTTGAGTATCGGTCAAGGTAGGATCAAGCCATTGAGTATAGCGATCGGGCGATAAGATAACTGGCATTCGGTCGTGAATGGGCTGTACAATCGCGTTGGCGCTGGTCGTAATAATCGTACAAGAGGCGATCGCTGCCCCTTCAGGGGGTTGCCAGGTGTCCCACAAACCAGCAAAGGCAAACGGTTTGTCATCGTCCATTTGAATATAATAAGGCTGCTTTCTCTTGTCGATTTTCTGCCATTCGTAAAAGCCATCGGCAACGATCAAACAGCGCCTACGTTTGAAAGCATTGCGAAAAGAGGGTTTTTCTCTCAGGCTTTCGGCTCTAGCATTGATTAATTTGTTGCCGATGCTGGGATCTTTTGCCCAACTGGGAATCAGTCCCCACTGCATCCACTGAAACTGTCGCTGAGCTTTTTGTAGAATTGTCCCTATCGGTTGAGTTGGGGCGATATTGTAGCGGGGAGTTAGGTTGGGAACATCGGACAACTGAAACGTTTGAGCGATCGCCCAGGCAGATTGAGTTAAGCTAAATCGTCCGCACATGGTTGAATTAGAACTCAGTCTTCCTCACGATAGCACGAGTCTTCTCGAATCAGCTTTGTGTCTGTGCGAATCGCTGCGATAACCGACGGAGGCGATCTGAGTAGCTTCTCATCACTTCCAGCGCAAATAAGGGAGTTTCCTGAACGGCAAACAGAAACCTTTCTCGATTAAGAAATGCGAGTTGACAATCAGTCTTGGCGATCGCTGTCGTGCCTCGAAGATGATCTAAATGCAGTAGCGCTCCCTCTCCAAAAGCCTCACCAGCTTCGAGTGTCTCTATTACTTTCCCACCAACAACGATCTCAACTGTCCCTTCAATAATGCCATACATTACGTAACCAGGCTCTCCTTGGCAATAGATCGTCTCACCCGTCGCGAAAATTAGAGGCGAGGAAGATTGAAAAATTGCTACTGTTCTTGCTGGTTCCAACACGGTTCTGTTGCTTCTCATTCACCCTAGTCTTGAGCCATCAACTTTGTTTATCAATATTTTCAGATGAAGAGTTTCCTGGGTAAAGAAATGGTTAACAAATAGTTAACAAATCGATCTTGCTACACTCTTGTGGTTCACTCAGTTGGGTGAAGTGGATTAAGGGTGCAAAAAGCGATACTAAAAGTGTCAGGATTAAACAACTGAATACGCGATCGCCAGTCGCCAATCGTTTTTTTTCCTCTCCTCTCTTAAAGGTCAACAAAAAAACGCTCACCGTCCTACGCTGCAAAACCAGGGCGGTTTTTTTTGGCTCAATCAGCTACAACAGGGACGACAGTTAGCTCTAGGAAAACTGAACCTCGTAATAGCTTTAACGTTAAAGGAATACCCAGGCGATCGGCACTTAAAACGCGGTGTAAGTCGTCTATATTCCTAAGCGGCTGACCCGCTAATTCTACCAAAATATCTCGTTCTTGGACTCCGGCTCGTTGGGCCGGACTTTGGGACTCTAACCAGAGAACAAAAACACCACTTTCGAGCGACAAATTATGTTGACGGATCGTACTTTGGGGCAGAGGTACAGTTTGTCCTGCTATTCCCAGACGACCTCGGCGGACTTTCCCCTCTCGCATAAGAGCGCTAATCACCCACTTAGCAGTATTAATAGGGGTTGCAAAACTCAGTCCTTGTGCTGCGGCAATGATCGCCGTATTGATTCCGATAACTTCTCCGTGAGAGTTGACCAAAGGGCCGCCAGAGTTACCTGGGTTAAGCGCGGCATCGGTTTGAATGACGTTTTCAATTAATCGTCCTGATCGCGAGCGAAACGAACGACCCAAGGCACTAATAACCCCCGCCGTGACCGTGCATTGAAACCCTAACGGATTGCCGATCGCGATCGCCATTTGTCCTGGTCGCAGCACTTCCGAATCGCCTAGAGGCGCGGCCACTAACTTAGAAGCGGGAATGCGAATCACAGCCAGATCGCTATCGGGATCGTCGCCAATGAGTTGAGCGCGGTATTGCTGACCGTCAGCCAGGGTTACTTCAATCACATCGGTATCGTGAACGACGTGAGAATTGGTAAGAATATAGCCATCAGGAGCAAAAATAAAACCAGAACCACTTCCTCGCATTTCTATTGGTCGTCGGCGATCTGCTCGCACGCGAAGGCGCTGGACTTCGAGATTAACAACTGACGGACTGACTTTCTTGACCACCAAGGTGACAGCACGGGAGTAAGCGTCTAGCAATTCTTCGTCATCGGGAGGAATAGGGCGATCGCGATCGGGGTTCTCAGGAGTATTTGGGTTCGAGATAAATGTCACAGGATTGTTCATAGCAGGCATCAACGATCCGTATCTTTAAATTTGAGTGTGCCAATTTCACCCCTAATTTGCCTAGTAGGGATTGCCGCCTGCCAATTCATCTCGAATTAAAAATTAAAGCTATAATTTTAGTAAAACGGTTTAAAAAATTTCCGCTTTCAATTCTCAGCTTTTTCTTATCTGGCAATAAAAGAAAACTCATTTAGACAGACTCTAATAGTAATTGACGGCTTAAGTTCACGTTACTGATTTTGACAAACTGGTGTGCCGACTTCATCTGTAAGATAGACAGCGTTCAACCATCTCTTACAGATAGTCTCTAAATTGTCAATTAGCCGCCAACAAATCACTAACAAAATCTTAAAACTTTATGGAGGGTGAGATGATGTACAGAACAACTCATCACATTTTTGAATCGTCATTTAAATTTGGTGCGTTTGCAGCTAGCGCTTTAATATTAGGAATGCTAGCCTCTGCTCCTTTATCTAATTTACCTGCTAGCGCCTACGAGTTAAGCAGTGGACAGACTGTTTTTCTCCGATCTCCACACCTGATTCGAGCAGCGACTAGCAACACCTCACCAGGCGCGCCAGCAACTTATCAGTTCACCATTGAAGTCCCTAAGAATGCTGGGGAATCTTTAAAAGCTGTCACGATTATGCAAAAAACCAGTCCAGAACGTATTAAATTTGATGTTAGCGAAAGTAAAGCGTTCATGGGTGACAGTTTCGCGGGAGGGCCATCAGTAGGACTTGCTAATATTGGGGGAAGCGAACCTTCTGAAGAGGACAACTCGGTTACTATCGTGTTTGATAAACCTGTGGAACCTGGCAGCACGGTAACAGTTTCTTTAAGAGCGTTACGTAATCCTCAGTTTGGCGGTGTTTATCAATTTGGTGTAACAGCTTATCCAGTAGGAGAGAAGAGCATGGGTTTATATCTAGGCACAGCACGCATACATTTTTTGAACAATTAAGTTAGGCACACCTCAAAAAATAACGCTAACAGGTTTGGTGGGCAAGATCCAAAATTTAGTTTCTAAAAACATTAGAAGCACTGAGGATTTGTTGCTCACCTTACAATTTACCTAACTCAAGATCAAGAAACTTTCCTAGTCTTCTCTCCGTGCCTGGAGTGTCTGGAGTGCGAGATTTTAAAACTTGTAATTATTGACACTCTCACCGATAAATCGGGGGATTCCGAGGCAGAAAAATTATGCGTAACAACCACATTG
>CAYTUO010000423.1:634-3949 GCA_964441015.1 uncultured Pleurocapsa sp. | reverse complement strand
AAATTACTCAAAAACAAATTATTCCAATTAGCTTGTTAGCTTTGTTTGGCTGTACGGCAATAAATTGGTTAGCAACGGAAATCGTTGCCTCTCTAGTGGTTTTTGCACAAACAGCCGCAATTAATTTACCGATCGCGCGTCAGCAAAAAGAAACCTATGAAGACTTTCTACGTCGCGCTGAAGCTACGGCAGCAAAAACGATTCAAGAGCGTTTCAAGCAGAATAGCACAATAGAAGAACTGAGGCTCTCGATCTTTGGAGAGAATCAAGGCGCGATCGCACCGATTTTATCGTTAAAAGTGAGTCGAAACAGTTGGACAGAAGCTCCAGAGATTCGGCGTTGGGCAAGTTACTACCCCGATAGCAAATTTTTGTTAGGATTTGAGCAGCCGATCGCACCTCCTCAACCTCAAGCAACCCAATCCCAATCTCCTCAAAAACCAACTCCCGAAGGACAAAAACCAACTCAACCCCTATCTCCCCAACAAGAGCCATTCCGATTACTGGAATCGCCTAGTTCCGAAGAGCAACCCAGTCAACCAGAGTCCCCTTTACGACAGCTAAATCCACCCGGACAATCTCAATCGAATGAATGATGAGACGGAAAAACTGGCGGCGGTGGAGTCGCCCAACTAAAATTATTTTAATCGTCACTCTCTTGCTTTTGATAGTGCGATCGCTGCCTTATTTGGCTCCCATTCGCGCTAAGGATCTCGTTCAAGAAACACTCGCAGTTGAATTTAGCGATCGCCACGGACTTCCTTTAGGCACTCTTCTGAGTCGTGATCGAGAGCATACGGCGGTTATCCCCCTCAAACAAGTTTCACCTCATTTTATTCATGCCATCCTCGCCGCAGAAGACGGACGATTTTACGATCACGGTGCTTTAGAGATGAAAGCGATCGCGCGATCGCTCATTCAAGCTATTCAAGCTAAACAAATCGTCAGTGGTGCTTCTACCATTACCATGCAACTTGCGCGAATGCTAGACTCTACCCCGCGTACTCTTTCAGCAAAACTCAAAGAAATCTGGTTATCTTGGCGTATAGCGGCGGGAATGAGCAAAGATGAGATCCTCCAGGCCTATATTAATCGCCTGCCAATGGGAGGCAATATTTATGGTGTAGAAGCAGCTTCCCGCGTTTATTTTGGCATTTCTGCCTCCGACTTAAATCTCGCTCAAGCGACTCTTCTGGCCTCAATTCCCAACAATCCCAGCTATCTCAACCCTTACGATTACTGGGAAGCGTTGAAGAAACGACAGAAATACGTTCTTGATCGCCTGGTTGAAGACGAGTATATTACGACGAGAATTCGCGATCGCACCTACGAGGAGATTGTTGCCCTTCAGTCTCGCCAGCAAGGAATTATTGCCGCCCCTCATTTCCTATTCTGGATAGCTGATCGACTCCCTAAAGAACATCCTGCCCAAATCCAAACGACCATTGATCGATCCTTACAACAGTTTGTCGAAGCGCAAGTCAAAGATATCGTTCGCAGTCTGGCATCTCATAATGTTCATCAAGCGGCAGCGATCGCGATCAACAATCACACAGGAGAAGTATTAGCTTATGTCGGTTCGACAAATTATTTTTCTGAGGAACAATTAGGACGCAATGATGGAGTACAAGCACTCCGCCAACCTGGATCTACCCTTAAACCTTTTCTCTATCAATTAGCCCTAGAAAAGCGCCTCATACGTCCCAATACAGTTTTAGCCGACGTTCCCACCCACTACGCCATTCCTGGGGCAAAACTCTACAGTCCTAGCGATTACACCGAAACCTTTCAAGGGCCTGTCAGAATTCGCATTGCCCTAGCCAATTCTCTCAATGTTCCTGCTGTTAAAGTCTTGGAAAAAGTCGGCGTGGCAACATTTTTGGAACGATTGCATCAACTTGGCTTTGAAAACCTCAAACAAGACCCAGAATACTATGGATTGGGTTTAACGTTAGGCAGTGGCGAAGTGAGTCTCTGGGAATTAGCCCGCGCCTATTATCAGTTATCAGTGTCAGGAGTTCAGGAGTTCAGGAGTGTAGGTTGGACTTTGCCCAACTTAGGAGTTCAGGAGTTCAATAGTAAATATTCTTCCTTGTCTTCCTTGTCCCCCCGTCTCCCCCTCTCCTCCTCCCCCGAAACTTGGTCGCTGATTACTCATATACTGAGCGATCGCTATGCGCGGGCAAAATCTTTTGGAGTCGATTCAGTCCTCAATTTACCCTTTCCCGCCGCCGTTAAAACCGGAACCTCTTCTAATTTTCGGGACACTTGGACAGTTGGATTTACCAGTGACTATACCGTTGCTACTTGGGTTGGTAATTTTGATGGCGAACCGATGCAACAAGTTTCCGGCGTGACAGGTGCTGCGCCTTTGTGGAATCGAATTATGTTGCACTTGCACGAACACCGCGAACCTACCCCCTTTCCCCCGCCTCCAGGAATGGTACAGCGACCTATTTGCGCCCTTTCTGGTTTAAAACCCACTTCCGCCTGTCCTTCGGTGGTGCAGGAATATTTTTATCTAGAGGATCTCAAGGAGTACGAAAGTCATCCCGATACTTTCTATCAGACGGTTTCTTCCCAAAGTAAGCAATATCACCTCAATTTACCAGACGAATATGATGAATGGTTGGCAAGGCAACCGCAGTCTAATTTAAACTCAAGTAATCTCAAGATTTTATCGCCCAATCAAGGAGATTATTTTCTTGTCGATCCGACGCGATCGCAATCATTAGAGTTCAAATTAGAGGGAACACAAGATCGCGCCGTCGAGTGGTGGTTAAACGGGGCAAAAATCGCCACCAGTTCATCAAAGTCTTTTTTCTGGCAACTGCGTCCTGGAATTTGGATATTACAAGTAAAAAGTGGCGACATGACGGATAAAGTAACCTTTCAAGTGCAATTAGCAGAGAAAAGAACTAGCCGTCGCGGTTTTTCTGTTGCAGCGCCTTCAAAGTCTAAGTAGGGTCTATTTTTCAGTACACCGATGACCTATGGATACTCTTGCTCAAAAATATGCCTAATTTCTGCATCTAATGCGGGAATTTTCTGAATGACAACATCCCACACAATGTCATAATCAACACCGAAGTAGTTATGAATCAACTGATCGCGCATTCCAGCGATAGCCCGCCACTCGATAGTCGTGTATTTTTGGCGTAACGTATTAGGTAGTTGTTTTACGGCTTCACCAATAACTTCAATACTCCGAACATAAGCCCGTTTCAGTGTCTCATCTTGCACAAAGGTTGTCTTGTCTAGACCACTAGAACTCGCCATGATGTAATTTGTCTCGTCAAGAATGTGCTGTAAATA
>CAYTUO010000423.1:0-624 GCA_964441015.1 uncultured Pleurocapsa sp. | reverse complement strand
GAGCCGACGGAGACATACTCAACTTCATCTAGAATGCGTGGGCCAATGTAGGGGCTTAATGACTCAGTAGTGATGAGATCGACTGTCCTACCAAAGAGATTTTCCAGAAAAAAAGACAGGTGTATAAAGTTATCAAATGTCTTCTGCTCTGGCTCAAAAGTGACTAAAATATCAACATCACTTTGCTCGTGGATTGCCGTGTCACGCGCAAATGAGCCAAAAATGCCACAACGCTTAACACCAAAACGTTGTAATTCTTGGTAATGCTGATGGAGCAGAGAAAGCACTTGAGCTTTGGTTTGGACAGACATCCTTTGGACAAACAACTCACTTGGTGACGATTTTAACACCGCTCTTTCGTTAATTGTTCCTCTAAAAAATGGTTCGCTTGCATAATTTCATCGAGATAAATATCCGTTTCTAACAAACAGGCGTGACCGCTATGGGGAAGCACGATCGCTTGAGCATGAGGAAGATACTTGACTAATCTTTCTGCTTCTTCAATTGACGGTAATAAGCGATCGCACCTACTCGCTAAAATTAACATAGGTTGAGTCAGGCGGCGTAAATCCTCCCCAAAAACCGCAAAATCCCTCAGTAACGACAATCGCCATGAAACAACGC
>CAYTUO010000422.1:0-3969 GCA_964441015.1 uncultured Pleurocapsa sp. | reverse complement strand
GTTGCCAGAAGTTAACGATTTCGTATCCATGCAAATCGTTTCGGGTGGCGATCGCCTCAATAACCAATTCGCGAGTTGGTTTGGCTACCACGACTTCGACTAACTTTTCTTCTACCGGAACGGGGTAGCCGTACCCGTCATCTTCGACTTTCTTGCTAGTTAACAACTTTGTTCCAAGTGGATTGGGGAGCCAGTAACCCCTAACGATTTGTTGCGAGTAGAAGAGGACGATAAACTATAACCTTTCCCTAATAAGGAATTTTTTCCTTAAATTACTTGATTAACTACAAAGCGACCGCGCATCCCCGCCAAGAGAAATCGCGATCGCCACAACAAACCCCAGTCTTAGATACCGGAGCCATTATGTCTAATTTAACAATACGAGAACGCGATGAGATTCTTGTAGTCGATTCCCGATTGGTGGCTAATGAATTGGGAGTCAATCACGGAGATTGGTTCAAAAATGTTCTCCTGAAATACCAGCAAGAGATTGAAGCTGATTTTGGGGTAATCGGTTTTGAAAACGGAAAACCCCTTAAAGCTAGTAAGGGGGGTCGTCCTGAGCGTTTTGCTTGGCTGAGCGAAGAACAAGCGACTGTTGTGATGACTTATAGCCGTAACACTGAACAAGTTCGACGTTGTAAACGGCAATTGGTAAGAGCTTTTGCTGAAGCTAAGAAAGTTATTCAAGAAACTCTCCCCGCGCAATCCCAAGAAATAGAACGCCTCAAACTCGAACTAGAGTTAGCCAAAACTCAAGAAAGATTATTGGCGACAACAAATGCAATCGCCACTTTGCACGGTACAGATATGTTAGCTCTAATGATGGGAAAGCCAGATGCCATAGTTACCAAAACCGAACGAGTCGAAACTTTGGTTGCGGTTGATAACAAAGGTAAAGCGATCGCGTCTTTTGACGGAGTTGGGATTACATTTCTTGCCAAGCGCTATGGCTTTAACAAAAACACAAAAGCTTGTCGCTATTGGTTAGAGTCGATTGGAGTCAAACCCTCTCAGTGGATAATCGAACCGACTTTGGTTAAGTCTCAAAAGCTGCCAAGGGATTTGTTGCCTTGGTTGGATCGCCAACACGCTGCCAAAGAAGGCATTAGGCAACGGCTCATCGGGGAATAACAAAGGCAAGAAATTTTCAACTGAATCGATACTTCGAGTTTCTAGAGGGTTTCCATGAAAACCGCACACGATTGTGCTGGCAGCGTAGGGCTGTGTTTGGCTGTCAAAATAAGCGATTTTGCCTTCAAATGTGCCTTAGATTGGCCAATTCCGCCTCAGAATGAGGAAGAAGGTGAGTTATGAGCCGAGAATTCGTCTACGCTTCCAAACGCACTGTTTGTCCAGTATGCGATCGCGACCACGGCTGCAAAATCTTCTCCGACGGCAAAGTATGGTGTTTGCGAGTCACCAGCCAATCCGATGCCCCGCCCAATTACCGAGTAGTAGGCTGGCTAAATAACGGCATGGGAGCATCTTTAGTCCCTAGCTCAGATGACGACGATCCTGAATATCGAAGAAAACGAGCCAAACAAGAGGAGAAGTTACAGCAACAACAGCAACGTCAACTTTTGACCCTATCGGTAGAGCAAAGGGACAAGGCAATACGTCGAATGCACTCGCAGATTGGTTTGTCGAGGAGCGATCGCCATCTGCTCAAACAGACCAGGGGAATGACCGACGAGCAAATAGACCGAGGTTTGTATTTCTCCTTAGCTCCCTATCAAGATTTACCCGCCGCTATTCCTCTCAACTTCCCTGGCGTTCATTCGTCAGGAAAAACTTTAAGCTGGTGGTTCTTATGCTGTAATTTCATAAGAACGTGGAAACACAATCCCAGTCGCTGGAGAGTTTACCATCCTAACCTTTCAGAAAAACTAATCGATACAACAGGGTAAACCCTACAAGGTCTTAGCCCAGGTCGTTCATGCTAACGGGACTTAGACAAAAAAACTCTCAAAAAAGCCTCAACCCCTTGCGGGAATTAGGTTTCACTTCAAAGCCTCAAAAAAGGCTCAAACCTAGATATATCAAGAAAATCGAGAAATCGACGTAAAAGTATTGCTATATAAGGGTTTGAGGCTTTTAAAAACCAGAAACTGTCTAAGTCCCGTTAAGGAAATATCTACTTCCTAGCAGCCAAAATTACGATCCTAGTGTAAAAACTGTAGACAATGAACGTGATTTTGCAAGAATTACACGACAAATCGACATTTATAGCTTAGAGTCTCAAATTCTTGAAGCCATCTTTTCTTCTTTAGGCATTACCCCGAAATCGTTTGTAGAAACTCGTCTGCCTCTATTAAAACTTCCGGCTGAATTATTAGACGCTCTACGGAGCGGTCAAATTGCTTACACAAAAGCCAAAGCGATCGCGAGCCTTAAAGATGAGGAGTTTCGCTCCTGTTTGCTCGACCAAGCAATTTCTCAAAATTTATCCCTCTCGCAAATTAAGGAACAAATTCAGTCAAAGCAATCACTAAACCGTCATGAAGATCTTAACTCTCCACAGAAAACAATAGCTCATACTTATCGACGATTGAGAGAGTCCAAGCTTTGGCAAAATCCTCAAAAATGGAAGAAAGCACAAACTTTACTACAAAAATTAGAAGCCTTGCTTGAAGAAGACTCAGACTGAGAAGAAAAAGAAACTTCTCTCTCAGAAAAATTTCCGAGGCTCTTTTTGGAGTTAATCTACTCTGACGCTGGAGAAAATTATGTCTATTAATCTCAGAAATATTCAACAAGAAAACTCCAAAACAATAGCAACACTCAAGCACTATTCGCCGAGGAATTTCCTCTCTTAACTAATCCTATTGGGAGGGCACTAAACTAACAAATTTAGTCGCCTAACTCTCCGTTAACCAAATGAGGAAATATCAGCTTTTTTGTTGAGTGTTGCTATGTTGATTTGATGCAATAGACATTGAATCGAACAGCTTTTTTCCTCCTTCTATCTCATAGGTAGTTAGCTGTAATCTCTGTCAATGAAGCCTTTGAAGACTTCAATTTTTAATGTAGCATTCCCCAAAAGAAATCTGGCAAGAATGATAAATAAGTTTACTTTTTTCTCAGTTTAATAAAAGAAGAATTTTCCGCTCTCAAGGAGGCATCAGACCTCTTTTTATTGTGTACCTTGGTTCCAAATATACTGCCCGGCTCTCACTCGCCGCCAGGATTTATTATTTCCTTAGTAGTTAACCATAGAGCGGTAATAAGCGGCTAGATGCTCCAACCCAGAAGCATCAATTGGAGGCGAGGGAGGCAAAGGAAAGTTCAACATCATCGATTCCCCTTGTTGTCGTGACAGCGAAGGCATTTACTGGCAATCCCATTGCACTTGTTGCCGTAGAGAGGACAGGCGGTAGCGTAGGTTTCCCTCTCCACCTCGTCGTGGCAATAGTGGCAGATGAATTTGAAAACTCTTGTATGGATGATTCGGGTGTGCGCTCTAACTGTGTATTCTTTGACATGAACTAATTTACTTGGCATCGTGGTGGTAGGCTAGGGATAAGTTTTGAAGACTTTTTTAATCCTAACCTGGTCGGTTTTCAATTAAACTCTCTACAGTTTTGGCGCTCGATTTAGGCAAATAGCGACCAATTCTGCCCATTAAGAAAAGTAGCAATTAGGCAATGCTTAGTAATACTGCTGGTAGCATAGTGACAGTTAGGTGGATTGGCTATGGGAAAACCACAAATTGTGATTAGAATGCCCCCTTCTCTCCTCACCTCCCTCAACCAGTACGTTGAGAAAACTGGCACGTCGAGGACGGATGTGGTCGTCAGTGCGATCGCGACTTATCTCGGCTGTGCTGAGGACGTGCCGTTGAATCAGAGATTGGCGGAGGTTGAGAGGAAGGTAGCGGAGTTGGAAGTTTTAGTAAAAGGCAAGTGAAACACCAATGAAGCTATCTGGTGCTGAACAAAAAAAACTATCTGAAGCCTTGCTTGATGC
>CAYTUO010000421.1:0-3969 GCA_964441015.1 uncultured Pleurocapsa sp. | reverse complement strand
CAAAATAAACAAACGCACTGCCATCGGCTCTATTTTTCCGAGTAAATCGCGAATGGTGATGAAATTGCCCAAAGATTTAGACATTTTTTCCCCATCTACCTTCACCATGCCATTATGCAGCCAATAATGAGCTAAAGGCTTTCCCGTCACGGCTTCGGATTGAGCGATTTCATTTTCATGATGTGGGAAAATCAGATCGCTTCCCCCGACATGAATATCAATAGTGTCGCCGAGTTTTTCGCGTACCATCGCCGAACATTCGATGTGCCATCCCGGACGACCTTTCCCCCACGGAGAATCCCAAGAAGGTTCCCCTGGTTTTGCTGCTTTCCAAAGGGCAAAATCAAAGGAGTCTTTCTTCTTCTGGTTTTCTGGATCTTCGAGATCGACTCGTCCGCTTGCTCCTGCTTGTAAATCTTCTAATTTTCGTCCTGAAAGCTTGCCATATTCAGCAAATCGACGCACCGCATAGTAAACATCCCCATCGGCGGGATAAGCATAGCCTTTTTGTTCCAATTCATACACCAATCGTTTAATCCCATCTAAGGTATGGGTGGCGCGGGGATAGGCATCGGCTTTCCTGACTTTTAGTTGTTCCATATCCTCGAAATATGCTTCGATAAAGCGTTCCGAGACTGTTTCCATTGAGGTTCCCTCTTGCCTGGCTCGGTTGAGGATTTTGTCGTCAATATCGGTAAAATTCTGAATATATTGGACTTGATAGCCTCGCCATTGCAAGTAACGCCGCACCACATCCCAGATAATACAAGTCCGCGCGTGACCCAAGTGGCAGTAGTCATAAACCGTAATGCCACAGCAATACATCCGCACCTTTCCTGGTTCTAGCGGTTCAAAAGTTTCTTCGCGACGGGTTAGGGTATTGTAGAGCGTTAAAGTCATGGGATTTGGGATCTTAGATTGAATCGAAAGGTGAATCGAGCTTTTCTGGGCGATCGCAACCAATAAGCAATAATAGAGGAAAAAGCCACAAGCAGTCCGTAATCTTATCCTAACCAGATGCTCCTCAAATGGAAAATATTCCCACTGTCTGCTTACCCGCAACGCTTGAACTCAAGATTGACTTAACTGACGAACAATTTTTCCAGCTTTGTCAGAATAACCGTGATTTAAGATTCGAGCGCACAGTGACAGGAGAATTAATTATTATGCCGCCGACGGGAGGAATTACAGGCGATCGCAATTCTGAACTAAACTTTCAACTAAGAGCTTGGAATCACCAGCAAAAGCTTGGTAAAGTTTTTGATTCTTCTACTGGGTTTAAACTTCCCAATGGTGCAGATCGCTCGCCTGATGCTTCTTGGGTAGCAATCGAACGGTGGAATGCATTAACTCCCGAACAACAAGAAAAATTTGTGCCTTTCTGTCCCGATTTTGTGGTTGAATTGCGCTCTAAGAGTGATGTTTTCAGCAAAGTCCAAGCGAAAATGCAAGAGTATATTGACAATGGCGCGAAACTGGGTTGGTTAATCGATCCGCAACGGAAAATTGTCGAGATTTATCGTCCTAATCGAGAGGTAGAAATTTTGCGATCGCCCTCCACCTTATCCGGTGAAAATGTTTTACCTGAGTTTATTTTGGATTTATCAGAAATTCTCTAAAAAGGAGAATTAACAATGGAACAAATAACAACCTTATCTTTAAGTTCTCCTCTCGAATTAGAAATTAATTTAACTGACGAACAATTTTTTCAACTTTGTCAGAATAACCGTGATTTAAGATTCGAGCGCACAGCAACAGGAAAATTAATTATTATGCCACCGACAGGAGGGACAACTAGCGATCGCAATGCAGAATTGACCTATCAATTAAGAGCGTGGAGTCGTCAGAATAACTTAGGCAAATCCTTTGACTCTTCTGGAGGATTTAAATTGCCAAATGGTGCAGATCGCTCGCCTGATGCTTCTTGGGTAGCAATCGAACGGTGGAATGCATTAACTCCCGAACAACAAGAAAAATTTGTGCCTTTCTGTCCCGATTTTGTGGTTGAATTGCGCTCTAAGAGTGATGTTTTCAGCAAAGTCCAAGCGAAAATGCAAGAGTATATTGACAATGGCGCGAAACTGGGTTGGTTAATCGATCCACAACGGAAAATTGTCGAGATTTACCGACCAAATCGAGAGGTACAAATTTTGCGATCGCCCTCCACCTTATCCGGTGAAGATGTTTTACCTGGATTTGTTTTAGATCTGTCAGAAATTTTATAAATACTGACTTTCTTCACTTTCTAACTAGAGAATAACACGATGTCATTGACTTTATACGACACTGATTACAACCAATGGATTGAACAGACGGCGCAACAATTGCGAGAACGGAGATTAGAACATCTTCTTAAGTTGTCCTATTGGGAGTCCGAAAAAGAGAGAGCCGGTAATCACTGGGCTTCTGAAATTGTCAATTTTCGTTATCAGATCGACAAGCGATTAAAAGATTCTCCCAGTTTAAATCCGGCCATAGAATCCATGTATGCTGAAATTTTCCCCATAGCTCTTAAATCAGTCTCTAAGCTGTTCCCACTCCCATCAGATGCGATGATTTCTCTCTCTCAAGCCTTAGATGATAATTGGTTCCCCGAAGCCTCCCAGAGCGAAGAGCAGTAAGCTGTCAGGCATCTAAGTTACTATAGCGTTTCTCAGTCGAGTGAAGTACATTGATTTTGTTCCCTGTTCCCTAAAACTAGGGCTTCTGTACCTCATCAATCATGAGAACTGCTATATTGAGACTGACAAGGGGACAAGGGGACAAGGGGTAAGCAATAATAGGTAAAGAAGCGCTTTCCAATAAATTCTATGCCAACAGTCGATAATCAGCTAGATAATTCTGAGGTCATGGATGCTCCAAAACATGGCTTACCTGTCACCATCATTACTGGATTCTTAGGCAGTGGCAAGACAACCCTTCTCAACCATATCCTGACCAACCAACAAGGACTCAAGACTGCGGTTCTCGTCAACGAGTTTGGCGAAATTGGCATCGACAACGAACTGATCGTCTCCACCGACGATAATATGGTCGCACTCAACAATGGTTGCGTGTGCTGCACTATCAACGAAGATTTAGTTCAGGCAGTCTACAAAGTTTTAGAACGCCCAGAGAAGATAGATTATCTAGTAGTAGAAACCACAGGTTTAGCCGATCCTTTACCCGTTGCTCTAACCTTTTTGGGAACGGAATTGCGAGACATGACGCGCCTCGATTCTATCGTGACTATGGTAGATTGCGCCAATTTCAGTCTCGACTTGTTTAACTCCCAAGCTGCCTACAGTCAAATTGCCTACGGGGATATGATTGTTCTCAACAAGACCGATCTAGTTGATGAAGCAGATGTAGATGCTTTGGAAGTCAGAATTAGAGATATTAAAGAAAGTGCTAGAATTCTCCGCACGCAGAAATCACAAGTTCCCTTACCTCTGATCCTCAGCATCGGTTTATTTGAGTCCGACAAGTATTTTGATGCTTCCGAAGCTAAACAAGAGCATCATCACCATCACGACCATCATCACGACCATGACCATGATTGCGACCACGACCATCATCACGACCATGACCATGAGCATCACCATCACTCCAATCACCTAGAAAATGATGGTTTTACTTCCTTGTCGTTTGAGAGTGAAAAACCGTTGGCAATTCGGAAGTTTCAGTATTTTTTAGATAATCAATTGCCAGAGAATGTTTTCCGCGCCAAGGGAATTCTTTGGTTTGATGAAAGTCCCAAGCGTCATATCTTCCATTTGAGCGGTAAGCGATTCACTCTCGAAGATGACGAATGGAAAGGACAAAGGAAAAACCAATTAGTTCTCATTGGTCAAAATCTAGACCACGATAAATTACGCGAGCAAATCGAAAACTGTGTTTGTATGCCTTCTACTACTCGCGCTAAAGGGTTTGGAAAATAGGGTTCTTCAGGAGATATTATGCTAAACTATTAGTAATTAACTAAAAAAT
>CAYTUO010000420.1:0-3972 GCA_964441015.1 uncultured Pleurocapsa sp. | reverse complement strand
CCCAACAGCTTTAATAAACTTTAGAAAAGAAATCAGTGATTAAATCTAGCTCCTGAACTCCTAAGTTGGGCAAAGCAACAACCTACACTCCTGAACTCCTGCTTTCAATAACTAATGACTAAACAAGGAACTTTAATTGAAATTGAAATTACCGATCTCAATAGCGATGGAGATGGGGTAGGACGAATAGACGATTGCGCGGAGCGCAGCGCCCTTCGGGCGGATCGCGTTGTTTTTGTACCAGATACCGTCACGGGCGATCGCGCATTGGTTCGATTAGTCCACATCAAGCGTCAATACATCCTTGGTAAACTTCATCAACTCCTTCAACCCTCTCCTCATCGCCTTCGTCCTCGCTGTATCGTTGCTGATAAATGCGGCGGGTGTCAGTGGCAGCATATTGACGGCGAGTATCAACGCCTGACCAAGTGCGATCGCGTCATGCAAGCACTAGAACGCATTGGCGGCTTTTCTCAACCCAAGGTCGCCCCCATTTTAGCCAATGAATCTTCTCTAGGCTACCGCAATAAAGCCACCTATCCTCTGGGAATCTCTGCAACGGGAAAGGTGCAAACAGGATACTATCAACGCAACAGCCATCAAATCGTTAACCTCAATCAATGTCCGGTACAAGATCCCCGTTTAAATCCCCTATTAGCAGAAATTAAACAGGACATTCAGAAACGAGGTTGGTCAATTTACAACGAAAAAAAACATAACGGACAACTGCGTCACCTCTCCCTACGCATCGGACGGCGAACCGGAGAAATGTTGCTGACTTTAGTGACTACGGATTGGGATCTCAAAGACATTCAAGAACAAGCACAAATTTGGTGCCAACGATATCCGAAGCTAGTTGGGATCGCCCTCAATCGCAACCCAGAACGCACTAATGTAATTTTTGGCAGGGAAACGCGCACCATTGCAGGAAAAGACTACTTGCGAGAAATTTTTGCTGGACTTGAGTTGAAATTGCGTCCCGAAACTTTTTTTCAAGTCAATACCGAGGTGGCAGAAGCGCTATTAAACAAGACGATTGACCAACTCGATTTGCAGGGAAATGAAGTGTTAATCGATGCCTACTGCGGGATAGGGACATTTACCCTACCCCTAGCTAAACGAGTCGGACAGGCGATCGGAATCGAGGTGCAACCCGCATCAGTAGAACAAGCACAACTGAACGCACAACTCAACGAGATTGATAATGTCAGCTTTATCGCGGGAAAGGTAGAAACCGTCTTACCTCAACTTGAAGTAACCCCCGATATTGTGCTTATCGATCCGCCTCGCCAAGGGTGCGATCGCGCTGTTATCGAGACTTTGCTAAAACTTCGTCCCCCTCGTTTAGTCTACATCAGTTGTCAGCCAGCTACCCTAGCACGAGATCTCAAACATCTCTGTCATGAGGGTAGCTATCAGTTAATCTTTGCTCAACCAGCAGACTTCTTTCCCCAAACGGCTCACGTTGAATGTGCTGCTTTCCTTAGACATGAACCGACAAACATGATATGATCGGAATAGCCAAAAGCTCAATACTAATAATCTCTTCATAAACTTTTCTACAGAAGGAGAGATATGGATTAGATTCGCTAATAAATTCCTTTCAAAACCATTGAACGGTAACTCTAATAATGGTTTTCTAGAGCTTCTCAGACGAAAACGCCAAGACTTTTGAACATTCCAGTATTAAATAGAAACCATGAAACAAAAAATAGAGAAACCGTATTTTTGAGCAATTTCTGAAACAAACTTACCCTGCTTAAAGTCATTTAGCCTTAGCTAGAAAGGATTTCAAAACAATGAATAAACTGATGACTTTCTGGGAGGCAAAAAAAGGAATTGATGGCTTGAAAAGGGCTTCTAGCGTACAAAGGATTAAATTTTTGCTGAATTAGCCTACGGCTAGAGAAAATTCCTAAAACAATCCATTAACTATTGCATCGAATCTTGCAGTTATGTCGCTGCTATTGCTAACTCAATCCAGTTCATTTAAGAAAAACTAGAGGTAAAGAGCGTGATTGCGATTTCGCTGCCTGCCACTAGAGGAAGTTGGAGTACAATGAGCTTCACTTCTACCCTCTATCTTTATCCAGTTCTCGATTTGCTAATTGCAAAAGTTCCCTGTCAATTTCAGCCAGAAATCCGACTCGGACTCCAAGAAGCACTCGTTAACGCAGCCAAGCACGGTAACAAGTTAGATCCGAGTAAAACAATCGTCGTTCAATTTTCTGCGACTAGAGACGGATATTCTTGGATCATTTCTGATGAAGGCTGCGGTTTTGCGCCTGAGTGCGATTGCAGTTGCCCCCCAACTGAACTATTGCCTTCAGACGATCATGAAAGCGGTCGAGGATTATGCCTGCTCCATCAAATTTTCGATCGCGTTCAATGGAACAGAGAGGGAACCGAACTCAGGCTGTGCAAGCAAATTAAAAAAGGTAAACTCAATCCCCTTCTCTGTTGATTGCTAATTACTTGCCGTGAGTCGGACACGGAGGCGCAGAGATAGAGCGATCGAGCCAGCCTGCTGCTTGATTTAACCGAACTAAGGCTTCTTGCGGTTGTTCTTTGAGCAAAAATACCAAAGCGGCCGACAGTTGTTGTCCAGCCTGCGCTTGGCGATTAGCTTTCAAACGATGCCAATCATTCGGCGCGATCGCCAGACGTTCTGCTAAAGCTTGAGCGAGTTCTAGCGTTGACAAAGACTGAAGCGCTTCAGTTGTAGATGGCTGAGTGGGAAGAGACATAGAATTTTAGATGAAAGGATTTTGGATTGGGGGATAATTGAAAAACCCAGAGCAACTATTTCTAGTTTAAGTTTAAACAAGTATTGTGGAAGAATGCCCCCAGAAGATCCCAGTCAGCTAAACAGTGAAGAGAATGAATTTGAGCAAGGGTTAATAGCAGTCGAGCAATCCTTAGCTGCTCTTAAACAGCGCTACAAACAAGTTAGACGGGATAGTCAGCATCAGGCGGAACTCCAACAACGCGAGCAACAGCTTCAGCAAGAGTTGCAAAAAAAACAGTTGCCTGAGTTAGAAAAAGAATTGGGGCAAATTAAAGAACAACTTCAAGAGTTAGAAGTTACTCTTGAAAGTGCTTTACTGCGCGATCGCCATCTCAAAGCGCTATTCTGGGAAGGTTTGCGGCGTGGATTACTCGGAGAAATCTTTTGGCAAATTGTCCGTTTTGGAGGACTAGGCGTTATTATTGGGTGGTTACTTAAGTCCTGTGCTGGCTAGTATCAGTTATCAGTAATTGTAGTGTGGGCCGAAGAGCTTACGCGAGCGGGACGCTCGCACTACTACTGAACTCTTGTACAGACGTTGCAGTGCAACATCTCTACGACTCCTGAACTCCTGACTTCTGCATAGCAGCCTTCAACGGGTGTAATATTACAAATACATTAATATTACAAAAAGAGATATGACTACTCAGTGGGAATATCGTTCCGCCTCGGACTCTCAGGATGTTCAACAACTTGGCGCAATTATTCAACAGTGCTTTGGCAGTTCTCCTGACGACTGGGAGCGTTACCTTAATTGGATTGGGGCTGAAAATTTTCGCCTTTTGTCTCAAAGCGATCGCGATTAGAGACTGGGCAATCCTAACAGCTGCCGCCGCAAAGCGTTTGAGGAATTAATGGTAACTGATTACTGATTACTGATTACTGATTACTGATACTAACTGCTCAGAAAAATTTTCTTGGCTAAAAAGCTTCCGATTTCTAGACCTAAAAACCCCAAAACAGCACTTCCTAACCAATAAAATAGCGCTATCCCCTTATTTCCTGACTGCAACAAGACCGAAGTATCTAAAGCATAAGTAGAAAACGTCGTGTAAGAGCCTAGAAAGCCTACAGCAACCAGCATCCGCAAATCTGGAGAAGCGATCGCTCGTTCTAGCGTTAGGGTAACAAAAAAGCCCATCACCAATGCTCCGGTAATGTTAATCAAAAATGTACCGTAGGGG
>CAYTUO010000419.1:0-3975 GCA_964441015.1 uncultured Pleurocapsa sp. | reverse complement strand
CTGTCTTTGGCATAAGGAATCGCGGCGATCGCACCCAGACTTATTGAGAAGATACATCATGCCTGTGGGGGAACTGGTATTCTGGGCAATAGCAGCTTGTGCTGAACTAACCACCTCAGAGAGTTCGGGGACTTTTTGGGCGAGTTCGTTTAGTCTCCATTGGGCTACGGCTGCCTTATCCACCCCTGCTGCTGCCATCCACCTGGAGGCGATTTCGATGCCCTCGGCCATAAGCTGTAATTCGCTCTCGTCAGCCTGAGTTTCTTGAGTGGGTGCAGCTAGTTCCGAAACAACCTCGAACTCAGATAGTGGCTTGTCGCCTATGGCAGCAATTAGGGCGCTCGCCCGTTCATTCCCTTGAGATGCTTGCTGTTTCCAGTAGGCTACAGCAGATGAAGCAGGGGTAAGGGGGATAGCTCCCCTACGTTCAGGGATAGTAGCTTTTCTGGGTGCTGGTAACTCCGAAGCGTGATTGGCCAGGAAATTTTGGGCTGTCCCCTTAGTTTTCCCTACCGCTTCACCGATTTGGCGGTGAGTAAACAGCAGCTCTCCACCTTCTGAATGTTGGTAAGCCTCAAGCTGAAAATCTTGGACTTGAATGGTAACTTTTTGGGCGGCTGTCATTCAAAGTTCTCCCCATCCCACTGGGTGTTACCTTGAACATACCATTGATTAAAGGGAGCGATCGCTCTCTGGTGGTAGATGGTAGCGTAGGGGTAGCGTAGGGGTAGCGTAGTCCCAGGTGGGGTCAGGGACGGGATAGTCAAGTTCGTCTAGGTTCATAATTGAATTTCTCCTCTCTAAAAAAACTACGGCTGTTCAATCAACTTAAAGATTTCGCTAACTGGCTTGTCTTGAGCGATCGCCTTGATGAGGCTGTTGGCCAGCAGGGTCTTGCCCGTCCCCGCCTCGGCGTAGAGCAGGGCGGTACTCGCCATTCGATAAATTACTGATTATATTACTTAGCTGGGGCAACTTGAGCATTGGGAGATTGAATAGTTACCCCTGGCTTGACCCCATTCCATTTCTCTATCTCTTTCGCCCTGATTTCAAGCTCTTTAAGTTTAAGTAATTCAGGTGTAATACTTTTAGAAAGGATTTCATTCGCTTTGGCATTACCTAAAGCTCGTTCAATTTCTGCCTCTGCCTCTCCTTTGGCAGTAGCAACAGTAGCTTTAGCTTCTGCTTCTGCTTTCTGTTTGTTGGCCTCAGCAGTTTGAGCATCTTGTCTAGCTTTAAACTGTGCGTCGATACTTTCTTGAATATTGTCTGGTAAGCGAAAGGGATTGAGGAGACTTAAGCTTTCTACATTAACTTCGGGAAATTTCTTTTGCACACAAGTAGCTGCTGTGCTTAGAAGAGTTTGTTGACTGGTAGGCAATGCAGAGGGAATCAGATTCAAGCTCTCTGCCGAAGCACCAAAACAATCTCGGACTGCGTTTCTTAGCAAACCAGAACGAAACTGCTCCGCATCGACTCGATACTTACCATAATACTGTTTGAGACGCTCATCAGGATAAAATCCGTACACGATACCCACATCAGCAGAAACTCTTGTTCCGCCGACAGAAAAGACGATTTCTTCATTATTAGGACTGCCTTCAGTGGGATCTTTAGTCCAAGGATAAGAACGAACAAAGGTAGGAAATACGACAACTTTCTCTGTGTAACCGTTGTACCAGATTCTACCACCAGGAAGAATTTCGGCACTTTGTACGCCTTTATTGCCTCCGTAAAGTTCTATTTTCAACCCTGTATATCCAGGTTCGATTGTCTCTATGGAAGTGCCTGGAATGATTCCACAGCCTCCCATGAGCCAAGTTAAGGATGTAACTAAAAAAACTTGACTATTATTCTTCATAATCAGAAGTTTCTTGAATAAAAGCAATGATATTGGCTGAATCTATTAGTTCTTGTTGCTCTCCAAGATTATCCAGTAGAACGAGCGCATTATCTACTTGAGAGGAAGATATATCTAGAAAAGAAGTAAGCGGAATATCAGAATATTGAGGATAATGCTTAATTAACTGATGTTTGGCTCTAATTGCCATAGTTAAGCGAAAGCCTACATAACTAGTTGAACCGCACCCTAAAGCAATCGCGCCTCCAAACATGGCAAATCCAAGCATCGGAAGACCTCCATTGATAATTTGGGGAGCGGTAAAAGTTAACACAGCAACACCAACTGCTTCTACAGTCCCAATGATTAGCCAGCGTTTAACAATCTTATGCATATTTTCAGACGGGGGCAGTTTAAGTGCGTAACAGCTTATCAACGGCAATTAGCTGACTGTCGTGGTCAAGCAAAAGAATATTTCGTTTGCCAACTTTTACCACTTGTCGCGCATCTTGTGGTAGGGAGTCAACTGGAAGAACTTTAATCCAACTCATCTCTTCCTCCAATAATTAGAAGCTTTACTTTAAGTTTGCCTCAATTTTTAATTTACATGGTTCGTCAATTAAACTGAGTTTTAGGGTATGAGCCATTGCTTTCAATAACGTACACAAAAATGTCTGATGAGCGAGGATAATTCACTTTGGACAAGAAAAGGGGCGACTCTTAGCGATGGGACCGCTCAAAAGGAATTTGGACTTACCCAAGAGGAAATCGTCGAAGTCTGAACAGTAAAATTTCCCAGTTAGAAAAAAGGAAAAAAGAGCTTTTAGAGGCTCTTGATGAATAACAATTTCTAAGATTTGTCTTTTGGTTGGGGCGATCGCACCTACCTCAAAATAAGTACCTAAGCAAGAAGCTCAATCGTGTCGTGACTTACACAAAAGTAGATTCTAGATTCCACCTCCAGGTTGCGAAAACTGAAGACGACCGGAGCCTAAATATAAACCATCATTATTGTTTATGGGAAAGGCTGTCACTCCAAACTGATATATACCTCCATACAAGGGATTGCGCGCTCTCAAAGAAACAGTTACTGTCGTGCCTGGTTGAATTGGCTGCTCGAACACTACTTTAACTTCGGGAGTTTCGGACGATACATCTATAATTTGAGCTTCAATTGAGTGATCGCCATGAGAACTTTCCGACCGAAAGACACGACTTCGATTTGGGTAAAGCGGAATCTGTTCTATGTTTGGTTGCTGGACAATAGTAACCGCACTTATGGGTGTGCCAGCATTTTCAGGTAACTCAATCGTAAAACTATAGTTAGCTAAAGCAGCAGGTCCTCTGAAGCTAGTAGCCGCTCTAATCAAGCGAGGAGACTTCTCAAAAAAGCTTCTTCTACTGGAAAATTCTAAGGCATGAGCTGGCGGCAATTGAGAAAAAAAAGTAGGTAGCCCAAAGCCTAATATTAACAAGCTGGTGGCTACCAGGCAATTTTGAGCTAAAGAAGATAGCAAGGGACGAATACAAGGATTTATAGTTTGATCTCCTTCCAAGTAATGCTCATAGGCTGAGCGAGCTATGTGTTGTCAGGCGATTGACTAGAGCATTCGGGATTGGGATTATTCAAACAATTCCAATCAGTTGTGCGACCTCCACCAGTAGTAGGGTTGTTTCCTCTGTAGGAAATTACCAAGTCACTGGTGCTGTCGGTGAGTGAGGTCAAAGCTAGAAAACTCAGGAAAATGCTAGCACTAGCCACTCCTACTAGACCGAGTAGCTTTTTAGTTAAATTAGACTTGGGCTGTGCGCCTTTGGTCAATGTAGTCAAGTCAATTAGTTTGTTCATCATGCAACCCTCCTGTCAGATCTTCTTAGTTATTAATCAGCTTGAACAAGTTAAATGAGATGAAGCTGAATTTTCCCTGAAACAACTCTTATTGTTCGGTTGCTACCTCAACCCCCTTCTCTAGTAGAGTGTCAAGTTAGAACAATAAGTTTAGAACAATAAGTTGAGGAGTTTGTGAAGAATCGATTGACTTGAAAGGATTAAAAACTCGATACTTAGGAAGGGAGCCAAATACTGCCAAAACGAGTGCCATAGCCGCTCCATCGCCCTCTTATCCTTACCAAAA
>CAYTUO010000418.1:0-3975 GCA_964441015.1 uncultured Pleurocapsa sp. | reverse complement strand
CCTCATCCAACCGCCAAAGCCAGTAAGGAAGCCAGCCGCAACCCGATTCGAGAAAGGCGACTCTAAGATGGGGATGGCGTTCGAGTACACCCCCTTCGATCAGGGCCAACATCGCCATCATCTGTTCCATCGGATGGGAACAAGCGTGCATGGCAAAACGACTGTTAAAACGATCTGATCCAGTGGTAGGCAATCGACCGTGAGTTCCTTCATGGAGGCTAACTGCTATCCCCAGTCGTTCGCATTCAGTCCAAAAAGGTTCGTAGGCGGGATCGCTCAGCAGTCTTCCCTGAATCGGATTTGGGCGCAAAAAGACAGCTTTCCAGCCAAATTCGGCAATTCGCTGCAATTCTGGCACCATCTCGCTAGGATCGTGCAAGCTAATCGCTCCTACGCCTCTCAACAGTTGCGGATCGTAGCTGCAAAAGTCTTGTAACCAATTGTTGTAGGCGCGGGTGAGAGCCACCGCCAAGGAAGGATTCATCGAATCGATCGCCAGCATCCAAAGTCCGATAGTTGGATAGAGAAACGAGAGGTCAACTCCCATCTGTTTCATCGCTTTTACTTGGGACTGGGGATCGTATTGTGGAGGATTAGATTTGGCGGATTTTTGAATAGCCACTTTGATTCCTTCAACCCAGAGTTCATCGGATATCTTGTGATAAATTTTCTCGCCTTCGACTTTTAGATCTTTGACAGGAGGCGAAAAGATATCAAGCTTAATGATTCCATCTTCTGCTGAAGGAAGTTCTCGATAGGGAGCGTGGCTTTTAAATGCAGGTTCCAAGTATTCTTCCCACATTTCCCAGGGTTCGGTTACGTGGCTGTCTGCGTCTATGATTCGATAATCTTTCAACATAAGTCATAGGGAATTTAGAGAAAAATGGGAAATGGATTAAGTTGCTCTTCCTGGAGAGGTTTTGATAACTGACCCATCTTTACTGGAACGTCATAAAGTCGTCCTGGAGATAATCGCTTCCAAAAATGTCGCAGTCCGGGAACGATAACCTTGACGACATTCAAACCAATATCGGGACGAGTCTGATCGAGAACCAGCGTTTCCATGCCGTGTTGTTTGGCAATCTCTACGCAAGTCATCACATCTTCTAAGAGATCGTCGCTTCCCAAGCAGGGGTAATCGGCAGCCGTTTTTGCAGGAGTATGGGAATCTGGGACGAGATAGGACTGATTATGCAAAGTCGCATTCTGCCACCAGTCTAGGGCGAGGCGATCGCCAAAACGGTATTGAGTTGTCCCATCGGGAGCGATCGCGTTAACGGCAGGAAGTACCTGATTTAACTCCGTCAAGGCTCGCATAATGCCCATAACTGGGTCAAAATGGGCACCAAAGCCGTAAATAATATCTTCTATTGCTCGATCTGTTCTTCTAGAAAGCGCGACAAACGAAGGAATTCCTAAATCGGTCGTCAGATCGAGAACCCAAAGATCGCGGTTGAGGTTACGATAATAATCCTTCAGCGCTTGAAAATAGGGCACCCCAAAACTCTCTAAAGCGACTGGCGATCGCTTGAGACGGTTATACCACCATACAGCTACGCTATCTCGCTCGACCAATTCCATAAACCCTTGTAAGATTGCCTCTTCTTTGGTGTTACCCGCCGCAGTTCCGTTAGAGTTAGCCCAGCAATCGGGTTTGGACGGTTTGGGATAGCCATAATAACAGTAAGCGGTTGGCAAATACTTGAATTCTTGGCGCGTTAAAGACCAAATGTGAGTCCATTCAATTTCTCGGTCTTCGTCAAATGGTTCTGGAACCTTTTGAAACAAGCTGGTACAGCTATCGTTCCATTCGTGGCGATTTTGATATTGCGCTTCGCTAAAATTCATGCAGTCATTGGGGTGAATGGCAGCATCTCCCAACTCCTGATAGGTGCTTTTGCGTCGGATTTCGTCTCCTTGAAAAATGCCGGAATATCTTTCAATGGCTTCGCAAAGAGCGCTTGCTTGTGCCTGGATGTCAGTCTTGCCTTTACCGCCGCTTTTTCCGCGCAAGTTTTCGCGCAAGAAGTATAAACTATCAAACATGGTGGCATGGTTATGTCCGGCTAGATAACTGGGCGTTAAAGTATGATTTGACTGAGAAATTGGCTTTAAGCCCCTGACTGCTCCGGTAATCGGGCTAATATGATGTTTGTATTGGTTGAGGGTTTTTTCGGGCGATACACAACGATGTCCGCCATCGGCCGTAAAGGTTTTTTTGCGACTTTCTAAACTAATAGGAATAGGTTCTCTCCTCCCCAGATATTCGGGTTCCCCACAAACGGGACATTGAGGACGCTTGACCAAATAGTGATTCTGGGTTTGTAAAGAGAGGGTGTCAAAGGTGACTAGATTGCCTTCTAGTGATTCATTACCTCCTCGGACAATCCATTTGAAAATTTCAGTTGCTGCTAAATTGAGTCCCATGTGTAGGGTAGAAGGAAGGACGGCAAAAGCGGTGGGTAGTGCCATTTCCTTTCCTTTCTGTTTCCCAATAAACGTTTCTACAGGGCGGTTGGCTCTCAGTCGTTGCGCCAGACACTCCCAACATCCCGTTTTGTCAGGATAAAAAATAGGCCCGATCCAAATGACCGTACCCACTGGTTTGACTAGCATCCAAGGACGTTGAAACTGTATGGCTTTTTGGTTGAAGGCATCCAAACCGTCTTGGAGATAATCATCGGTCAAGACGATGGTAATATCTCCTTGCTCGCTTACTTGAATATTGAGCGATTCGAGAGCAGAAATCAACGGTTGGGTTGGTATGTTGCCCAGAGAAATTAGGGAAACTTTGATAGCTTGTAATCGGCTCGTGGCGATCGCGCGATCGAGGTTTAAACTATCCCAGAATGCTGCTAGATGCGATGGTAAGGTGTCGTCGCTTTCAACGATATAGCCCTTCTGTTCCATCAACATCAAAACATAGTAAACTTCTGCGGCAGAGGCTTTTTCTTGTAGCAAATCGACAAGATCGTCAACCGAATGATGTCCATTAAGTAAAGGCGCTAGTTGCTCGTAAAGACGACCTTCAAGGACGAAATAATCTGACTCAGATAGCAGAAATACACCTACAGATTCTACTATTTCTATACGAAAACAGCTTTTAAACTTTGGTCGATTGAGCATGATAACTAGTACCGCTTCGCAGAATTAAAAATACTTATTGAAGATGAGATTTTTGACGTGCTGTACTAGTTGAGCTAATTGATCATCTCTGAGAAAGTCAAACTAAAAGAAAGAAAGGGGCAAGACCTTGCAATGCCCCTTCGACGGGGAATAAGATTGTTAAAGATCTCAAGTGCAACCGTGTAAAATCGGGGAGACTTTAGCAACAAATGGCGGATACTATATCTACCTTTCCTGATTTCCAGGTGCTAATCTGTTCATCCGTGAGGTCGCTGGGTTTGGGAGGTAAATTGATTTGATAAACAGTCATTCCACCATTAGCACTGGCGAGGATCGGGGCGTTGGTTGAACCCTGACTGACGATAACCTTTACGAAATCTCCGAGGGTTACTCCTGCTTCCCGCAAAATTTCCGTAGGTTCGCTGATAAAGCGCTTGCGAAATTCATCGTCTATCCAGGCTTTAGCAACAGCTTTGGAGACAGCGATTTCTAGAGCTTTCCAGTTTTCTGTTAGTTTCATCTGTCTTTGTCCTCCAATGAGTGTTTGGTTGGATTTGCGTAGTACGATAACTGAGTTTTTTAGTGATTGAGGAGAGTAAATATACTGAATTTTAAAGTTCGATTTATAAAACTAACTCCAGAAAAATACTGAGATAACCGAGCAATGCACTCCAAAAATTCCGTTAATTTACTGAGATTTGTCAGTAAAATCTCCTAGCTCGAAAATGCTTTGCTCGTCTGTCTGCCATTTTCAAAAGCGCTAAAACTCTTGTCTGGCAGTTTTTCTCAGGAATGTTAAGTGATTATACTGAGATGCTTTGACAAACAATTATTTTTTTTCGACAGGAC
>CAYTUO010000417.1:0-3979 GCA_964441015.1 uncultured Pleurocapsa sp. | reverse complement strand
ATTGAGTTCTCCTAATTAAACCTCGGTATAAAACTGAGGTTTTTTTTTAGTGTTAAGCTGATCTTGATATAATAATACTTTTGTTCTTATTAGCAATCACCTAATGACTAAGGACTAGCGAGCGAGACGTGAGATGCCTTACGAACCTCTTCATCATAAATACCGCCCTCAAACGTTTGCTGACTTAGTAGGACAGGAAGCGATCGCCACTACCCTGACCAATGCGATCATCACTCAACGGATTGCTCCTGCCTATTTATTGACAGGGCCGAGGGGAACGGGAAAAACTTCTTCTGCAAGGATTTTGGCGAAATCTCTCAATTGCCTGTCGAGCAATCAACCAACGCCAACCCCATGCGGAAAATGTGAAGTGTGTCGGGCGATCGCGCGAGGTTCTGCACTAGACGTAATCGAAATAGACGCAGCAAGTAATACAGGAGTCGATAACATTCGCGAAATTATCGAACGAGCGCAATTTGCCCCTGTGCAGTGTCGCTACAAAGTTTACGCGATCGATGAGTGTTTAACTGGAGATTCATTGGTTCAAACCAGTCAGGGATTAGTGCGGATTGACAATCCCAATCTCAAGGGCCAATTGGTTCTCAGCTATAACGAGATTTCTCAGGTTTGGGAATATAAAAAAGTTTTAAGATGGCTGGAACGAGGAGTTAAGCAAACCCTCATTATTAAAACAACTAATCGTGAAATTCGCTGCACGGGCAATCATTTAATTAGGACAGATGCAGGATGGATACGCGCTCAAAACGTAAAAGAAGGAATGAAGATACTGTCGCCTGTGAATGTGGATGCGGCAGCCTTATTTCTAAATATGGTACAGACGGACGTATCCGCAAATTTGCTAGAGGACATCAATTTAGAGGCAATAAATACGGACAAAAAGAATACAACCTTGCCGCTATTGTGGAACAAGCTGAAGCTATTCGCCCCTTGTGTGCTTGTGGATGTGGCGAAAAACTCGATATTCCAGCTTTCCTACAGCACAAAGGAAAAGGAATTATCAGCATTCATTCCCACTGGGCAAAACATCCCTACAAGAAAGGACACCGTATCTGGGAGCGTCGAACAAAAAATTTCCTCTTCAATGCCTCGGTTTTACAACCAGAAATCCTGGGACTTATCTACGGAACCTTATTGGGAGATGGTAGCATCGACTACCCAAACAAGCACAGTAGATTTCCTAGATTACGCTGGACGCACGGAGACATACAAAGACAATGGTTGGAATACAAAGCTAGCCGTCTTACAGAATTGCAACCTAAATTACGATTTACTCCCAACAGAGGTTATGGAAAAAACTCCGTCTGTTGCCAAACAGTCTGTCATCCCCAACTTAAAGAGGTTTTGGAGATTATCAAACCAGACGGAAAAAAATATGTTTCCTTGGATTGGCTGCAACAAATCACTCCCGAAGGACGAGCTTGGTGGTACATGGATGATGGCTCACTCGGTTACACTTCAGCAGGAAGCCCATTTATCCAGCTTCATACAGAAGGATATTCCTACGAAGAAAATCAACTCATTGCCAATTGGCTTACAGATATGGGATATACCGCAACAGCAAAATCTTTCACTAGAATCGCTACAGGCAAAACCTACCATTACGTCAAAATGGGAGCAAACGCTAGTAAAAAATGGCTATCAGATCTACGACAATATTCAATTCCATCAATGGATTACAAGTTTAGAAATAGTTAAATCGGTAGAGCTTTCTGAGGTTGAAAAGGTTTATGACCTTGAGGTCGAAGATAATCATAATTTTGTAGCGAATAAGCTCTTGGTACATAATTGCCATATGCTCAGCACTGCCGCATTCAATGCTCTGCTGAAAACCCTAGAAGAACCACCAGAACGGGTAATTTTCATCCTGGCCACCACCGATCCTCAGCGAGTCTTGCCTACCATTATCTCTCGCTGCCAGCGCTTTGATTATCGGCGCATTCCGTTAGAGTCAATGGTGACTCATTTAAAAACTATTGCTAGTAAAGAAAACATTGATATTGACCATGAGGCGATTACCCTAGTGGCACAGATTGCTAATGGGGGATTAAGAGATGCTCAAAGCTTATTAGATCAGTTAAGTTTACTATCTGGCCAAGTAACTCCCGATCGCGTTTGGGATTTGGTTGGATCGGTTGCTGAACGAGATTTGCTGGCCCTGTTACGCGCGATCGCCTCTGACCAAGCAGAAGTCGTCATCGAACAATCCCGCCAACTGATGAACCGAGGTCGAGAACCTCTTATTATTCTGCAAAATTTAGCAGGTTTTTACCTCAATCTTCTCCTGGCTAAAACGGCTCCTAATCGTCCTGATCTGGTTCCTGTCACCTCATCTACTTGGCAGGAATTATCCCAAGAAGCGCAAAACTGGGACTTGAATACGATTTTGCAGGGACAACAGCACCTCAAAGAGAGCGAAGCACAACTCAAAAATACAACCCAACCTCGTCTGTGGTTAGAAGTTAGCCTATTAGGATTATTACCCTCCGCCTATCGTTCTCAGCCATCAATCGCCGTTTCGCCAACGAGTCCAGAAGTCACACTATCTCGTCGAGCAACGCAGTCACAGCCTTCTTCGCCATCGTCCGAAGCACCACAATCGCAATTACCCACTGCTGAACCCGTTCAGGAGTCGTCTGCACCCAAATCAAGAGAACCCGCTACTAACAAAGTCATCGCCACTCCTGTCACCCCTCCCAATTCCTCCGACGCACAGATAAGCGATCAGAAACGCGATCGCACCATGTCTCAAACGCAAATTTGGCAAGCGGTTATAGAACATCTTCAAAGCTTTACTCAAGCTTTAGTGCGTCCTCATTGTCATTTGCTCAGCTTAGAGGGAAATGTAGCTCATATTGGCATTAAAACCGAACCTTTGCTCAGGCACGTGAAAGGGAAAGTTGTTGAAATTGAAGCAGCTTTTAAGGCTGTTTGTCTCCATCCCGTTAAGGTTCACTTGCAAGTAACAAACCAGATCGCGCCTAATTTTTCCTCGAAACCATTATCTGAAGAGACAGATGAAGAAAAGCGGGTTTTTTCTCCTGAAATTTCCAATAATTCAGCTAATAATTGCAAACAGCAACCTATAGAACCACCCCCAGAAAAAATAGATAGCGAAATCTCTGAGAAATCCTCTTTCTCTGTTTCTGAGAGAGAGCAGGTGATAACTAACAAACCCTCTGATCTAACTCCTTTTCCTACGGTACAAAACAATCCGACTTCACAGTTTGTTGAGAAAAGAAATGGATTAGATGATAATCGTAGCGATCGCCCTTTTGCAGATTATTCTGAAGACGAGCTTAGAAAAGCGGCGGAAAGCCTAGCTAAATGTTTCGAGGGGGAAATTGTTATCCTGACTCACCCAATTGATGACGTGCTATCTATAGATAAGGAAAACGAGAAAGAAGTAGAAATTCTGGTTAGCGAACCATTCCGCTCCACAACTGTAGCAGAAAATAATCTGACTCTAGATATATCCAATACAAAACCCGATCAGACGACTCAACCAATTATTCGAGAACGATTGGATTTAACCAATTTTGAGAATGAAGACGACATTCCGTTTTAAATCTTAAGCGCGATCGCTCAAGTAATTCTGAGAATAGCTTGCCAATTGGTTGGTCATCAATTTCTTGTTTTTTATTAAGAAAAATTATAGAATTTTAACTTAGATAAAGTTCTTTTAAGAAATAAACATATTTTTACTTATTTCAATAAAAAGATACAAAAATATACAAAAAAATCTCGTTCAATTCAAAGAAATGTAAATATACTGATAAACATATAACGCAAGGTAACCCTTGCTACATTCATCCATCATCAACACATCATTATTCAAGTAATCATTCATCTATGACAACCACTTTACAAACACGCGAAAATGCTTCTTTATGGGAGCAGTTTTGCCAGTGGATCACCAGCACCAACAACCGCATCTATATCGGTTGGTTCGGCACCCTGA
>CAYTUO010000416.1:0-4022 GCA_964441015.1 uncultured Pleurocapsa sp. | reverse complement strand
TCGCACTTGTAGATAAAATTGTCATAGTGAATCCCATAAAAATTTTTCCAGATAAATCCATTAAGGATTGCCAACTAAGCCAAATAACTTGGCAAAACTGCCAAGAATAGCAACAATTAAGCCGATAAGAACTCCTCGGTTAATAAATTCGGTTGTATCGAGTCGCTTGCTCAGTCCGTCGAATTTGTCATCTAATTTTCCGTCTACTCGCTTGATTTCCCCTTCTAACCTTGCCATAGAGACTTTAATTTCGTTTACTTCTTTGGCAACACCGTCTATTTTCTGTTCTAGTCGTTCTACTTTTTGGTCTAGTTTGGTATCTAGGCTGTCTAGCTTCCGATCTATCTTTTCTAAAACAGTTTTAAGATCTGTCTCAATAGAAATAGACATTTTTTTAGAAATAACTGCTCAGTTAATCTTTCAACTTTATTCTAGAACTTGTAGCGATCGCACAGATTAAATCCGACACGCGATCGCCCATTCCCCATTCCCAATGACTCAAACACTATCAGTCACGCTGCTGAAATTAAATGCCTTCACCTTTACCCCTGGGACTACAGTACTCCCAAACCGTTGTACGCTACTGACAGATTCGATATTTCCCAACATTTCGGGCAAACATTGGTTAAAACGAAGGTTCTTAATCGGATAGGCAATTTGACCTTCTTCAATCCAAAACGTCCCGTCTCGTGTCATTCCGGTCACTTCCAAGGTGCGAAGATTGACATAGCGCACGTACCAAGCACGACTTACTAAAATACCTCGCTCTGTCTGGGCGATTAAATCGGATAAACTTTGTTGGGAACCCGTCATGATAATAGGTGACATGGCTCCTGTAGGCTGCTTTCCTTTCTCCTGTGCCCAGTAACGACTATAAGAAAGGGTTTGAGGAATTCCATCTTTGACAATTTCTAGATAGTTATTGCTTAAACCATTGTCAAAAAACGTACCTGATTGCAACAAACAATGAGCGGGATCGCGCTGTACTTGCACTAGAGAGCTAAACATTGATTCGCCGACACGATTGCCGACAGGATTTCCCGCATCATCAATACGAGACATAAAGGAACGTCCTTCATCGGCGGCTCTTGCATCCAGATTCCAGATCAGCCAGGGGAGTAAATCGGCAAAGGCAGCCGCATCAAAAACAACTGGGTAAATTCCTGGCTCAATTTCGCGAGGATTGCTCGAAGCGATCGCACTTTGGATGACTTGTTCTGTCATTTCTACTATCGGCAACTGTTCAATTGCCCATGCAGTCCGATTACTCCAACTCGAACCACTATTGAGACGAGCCGTGACGCTGAAATCGGCTTCAGTTGCGCGATCGAATGCCCGCAATCCTAAAGAATTCCCTACGGCTCTCACAGTAGCATCAGTACTGAGGGTTCCCGAACCATCTGCACCTGCTTGGCGGCAGAGAGAACAAACTTGTTTGATTATTTCTCCTCGTGCTAAAGGGGAGAGGATTGCTGTTGCCAGATCGAAGGCGGGAAGGCGCTGTTCGTAAGTCTGGGGTTCGAGTAGCGGTACCCATTCCGGGTCTTCTGGGGCAACGCGAGCGAGATCTTGCGATCGCCGAATGGTTTGAGCAATAGCGTCTGAATCGAGTTCTGTAGTAGATGCAGAAGCACTACGCCGGCCAAAATTGCTAGTAACAGTTAGATTAAAACGGTTTTTGCTGATATTTTGACTAATTTGATTTTCTGAAAAGCGACTGAGGAAAGATTCACTAGCGCTGAGACTGACAAAGACTCCTTCTGCTTCGGATTGTTGGATAACGAATTCAATTAATGAAGTAGCTTCGTCTTCGCTTAAAAGTGTAGGAACTGTTGCAGTTTCAGATTGAATGCTATACATCTGTTTCAAACAAGAAAATATAACCTGTCGAGCAAATTCTTGATAGGATGACACATATAGCGTTTCTAAATGAGTCGTAAAATTATTTTGTAGTGCCTTCACGAAGCGGGTGCGGAGCACCTCACGTCTCGCTCGTGACCAAGAGGGTCGCACTACTTTTCACCAATCAAATAGACTCGCTATATATACGTTAAGATAACCCCTTAAAAAGCGATTGTTTTTCTAGATTATTGTTTATATGTTGACCAAAATAGCAAAAAGCCGCAAACATCAACAATTTTCTCCTATTTATTCCTTTTCGTCCCAATTATTTGGGTTTTTCCTGGCATTTAGCTTGGTTTTTGTCCTAATTGCTGCACCAGTTTGGGCACTCGACTACGGTAAACGCAATTTATTAGATAATGATTTTTCTGGTCAAGATTTGACAGATTCTATTTTCGATCACGCTAATCTTCGGGGGAGTAACTTCAGCCACGCAAATTTGCAAGGTGTGCGTTTCTTCGCCGCTAATCTAGAAGGTGCTAATTTTGAAGGCGCGAATCTAACTAACGCGGATTTAGAATCAGCCAGATTAACTCGTGCTAACTTCACCAACGCCATCTTGGTAGGTGCTTTTGCGACTAATACCTTATTTAACGGGGCAATTATCGACGGGGCTGATTTTACTGATGTCCTGTTGCGCCCTGATATAGAAAAAAAATTGTGTGAAATTGCTAAAGGAACTAATCCAGTGACAGGTCGAAATACTCGCGATACTCTCTATTGCCCCTGATAGACTTCTAATAGAAGTTATCTTGTGTGGAAGAGTCAAGCGAAGTAAAACGAATTATCCTCTCGCTACTTTTTCGACTAGAAAACCATATCACGCTGCTCTAAATGCTACCTATAATATTGGAAATAGGGATTAGTATTCTGTCATATCAGGAGAAGTTTCTAAGGCTTTCTTAACCTGTTGTTTACTATTAGTGGGTATCGTTTGTTTTAAGATTGTTTGGTCAATTGAGTTAAAACTTCTTAAAATATGACTGCTCGTTATACTGATTTAATCAAGCGTTCTTATCGCATGAGCGCTTCTCTTTGCACGCTGGCTTTTGCGGTTAGTCTGACTGCTTGTGGAGGAGGCTCGAATACTAATACGGCTGAGACAACGGGTGAGACGGCTGGTACGCAAGACACTACGACAACAACAGCAGAAAAGCCGCCACTCACTGGAAAAGTTTCCCTAACTGGGGCAGGCGCAACATTCCCTGCTCCTCTCTATCAAAACTGGTTCGTGCAACTCAATCAAGAAGTTCCTGAACTAGAAGTGAACTATCAATCTGTTGGGAGTGGGGCTGGAGTCGAACAGTTTACGGCGGGAACTGTAGACTTTGGCGCTAGCGACGTGGCCATGAAAGACGAGGAAATTGCTAAAGTCAGCAAAGGGGTACTCATGTTGCCCATGACAGCAGGCAGTATTGTCCTGGCCTACAACTTACCTGGAGTGCAGGGATTAAAGCTACCTAGAGACGTTTATGTAGGCATTTTTAACGGAACAATTACTAAGTGGAATGATCCCAAGATTGCCGCAGCTAACCCAGACTTACAGCTACGCGATAAACCCATTACTGTTGTGCATCGCTCTGACGGGAGCGGAACCACTGGCGTATTTACCAAACATCTTAGCTCGATTAATCAAGATTGGGAAGCAACCATTGGTTCAGGTAAGAGCGTAGAATGGCCGACTAGCAAAGGAAAATTTATCGGCGGTAAAGGAAATGAGGGCGTTACGGCTGCCATTCAACAAAATGAGGGAGCGATAGGCTACGTTGAGTATGGCTACGCCAAAAACAATAACCTAACTATGGCAGCTTTGGAAAACAAGGCAGGAAAATTCGTCGAGCCTACTGACCAAGCGGCATCAGAAACCCTATCAGCCGTTCAGTTGCCAGAAGATCTAAGAGCCTTTATCACCGATCCAGAAGGAGAAAATTCCTATCCCATTGTAACTTACACTTGGGTTTTGGCTTACAAGACCTATGACGATCCGCAAAAAGCGATCGCGATGGAAGCCATGATTCAATATGGTTTAACCAAGGGACAAGAGCAAAGTGCAGCACTAGGATATGTCCCGCTACCCAAGGATGTTGATCCAGTAGCTCTGGTACAGAGCGAGATCAACT